>JAGGYH010000094.1 GCA_021162615.1 Candidatus Aminicenantota bacterium | reverse complement strand
CCTATGAAGGTAAAATATGGTTGCATAAAGTAAAATTATTAGATGTACTAACGTAAGAAGTATGTTCTTAATGAATTGAGAATGATAAGAGAGCCGATCATGGTAAATGTGTTGGAAACGCAACCAGCTTTTATGAATGAAGGATAGCGGTGAAGGCAGTAATGGCTCGCTCCACATCGCTGTCATCGATTCCCCTGTTGGTGACGAAACGTATCCCCTGCGGAACCGAAAGCGCCAAAATCCCTTTTTGTTTGAGCTTTTCCAGTAAATCCGCAGCAGATAAGTGAGGATGCTCGACTCCAAAAATAATGATATCCGTTTCAACATCCTCCGGGTCTAACTTTATTCCGGGAAGCCGGTATATGCCGAGAGCCAGTTTTTTAGCTCTTTCATGGTCCTCTTTCAGCCTTGAGACCATTTTTTCCAAAGCCACGATTCCGGGGGCAGCAATGACCCCTACCTGCCTCATGGCTCCTCCCAGAGCTTTCCGGATCCTGCGGCTAAAATCTATGAAATCCTTGGGTCCGGCAAGAATGGAACCAATAGGAGCGGATAATCCTTTTGAAAGACAAAACATAACTGAATCCGCTGTTTCTGCATATTCTTTTACCGGAATCCCGGATGCCACACTGGCATTGAATATGCGGGCACCATCCAGATGGATCCTGATCCCGTGCCTGTCCGCTTTTTTTCTTATGGCTCTCATGTTTTCTAAAGGGACAACCGCGCCTCCCCAGTTGTTATGGGTGTTTTCTATGCATATAAGGGAGGTTCTGGGCAGGTGTACGGAGGGTTTCTTTATGTTTTTTTCGACTTCTTCCGGATCCATAGCGCCTCTGTGAGATGTGAGCACTCTTGGAGAGACCCGAGAAATAAAGGTCATATGAGTGGATTCCATATTATAGATATGCGAGCGGGCTTCTATGATCACTTCGTCCAGTTCACGGGTCCAGGCTTTTATGGCAATGGAATTTCCCATAGTCCCGGATGGAACAAACAGAGCCGCCTGTTTTCCCATTAATGCTGCTGCCAGAGACTCCAGCTTTTTTACCGTAGGGTCGTCTCCTAAAACATCGTCTCCCACCACAGCTTCAGCCATGGCTTTGCGCATCTCGGGCGTGGGTTTGGTGACAGTATCCGAACGAAAATCCGCATATTTTTTCATTACATCTCCTTTCGGTCTGTTCCTACTTTAGACCTTAAATCCAAAATTTTCAATTTCAAAATATATTTAACCTGGATTATTCACGAGTCGAGGCTGCAGCAGATGCGAGGCGCAGGGTATGAAGCTGTGGTCCTTCACCGCAAATACCCTGCAACAATGCAGATGCTGTAAGACCGGCTTGCCTATATGGTAAAAAATGCTCATCGCCATTTTTTTATGAATAGGTCAGGTTAAAACAAAAATTGACCGTTCTGGCAACACTTTTGATGTTTACTTGGTTATTAATCTATGGTATAGATTAAGTTGATTCCTCGTCAACCGGGATTATTCATGGATTTGATATAAAATGATAAATAAATACTATAAAATACTTGTGATTATCCTTATATTTTCAAACCTTTTTTTTCTCTCCGCCACACTGGCTTACAAAATCACAGTAGCCGGTGAAATGGCCAATGTCCCTGACCTTACAGGCAAGACACTTGATGAAGCCAAAGATATGCTCCAGGAAAAAAAGCTCTCCATAGTCAAGAGCGGTGTTGAGCTGGATAAACAATTTGAAAGAGGAAAAATCATTTCCCAGGATCCTCCGCCTAAATCCAGAGTCAAGCTCAACAAAATAGTCAAAGTGGTCCTGAGCGCAGGTCTGGAAAAAGTAGAAGTTCCAAAACTAACCGGACAAAACCTTCAATCCGTAGATGGAATATTCCAGGAAGTGGGTCTTGTAAAAGGAAACATATCCCACGTTCACACATCTGCTTTTCCTGCGGGAAGAGTGATCAGTCAATATCCTCCGGAACAAACAGAAGTCCCGGTTCATTCAAGTGTTAATCTGCTTGTAAGCCAGGGGAATTTAGAAGAAAGATACCTAATGCCGGACCTTCTTGGAAAACAGGCATCAAAGGTCATCGAAAAATTAAAAGAAATGGGATTCCGCATAGGAGATATCAGGCGTTCCTATTATCCCGGGCTTAGGTCCGGAATCATAATCAATCAAAACCCAAGCCAAGGAACCCAGATAAGAAAACGAAATATTATATCTTTGGAGGTCAGCAGATAATGGTTCAAATCGCCCCGTCAATTCTTTCCACAGACTATGCCGACCTGGGAAAGGCTGTGAAAATTGCAGACAAAGGAGGCGCCGATGCCATCCACATCGATATTATGGACGGACATTTTGTGCCTAATCTGACATTTGGACCCAAACTGGTCGAAGACCTAAGTAAAATTACCGACTTGCCTCTGGATGTGCATCTTATGGTCGATAATCCCCGTGAAATGATACCTAAATTCAGTGAAGCCGGGGCTGATTGGGTATCCATCCAAATCGAAGCCACAGCCCATGCCCACAAGGACATCACCATGATCAAAGAGCTCGGGAAAAAAGCCGGGGTGGTCCTCAATCCTGCAACTCCCATACATATGCTCAATGAAATCATTACCGAGGTCGATTATGTTCTTATTATGTCAGTTAATCCAGGATGGGGAGGCCAGGAGTTCATTGAGACCTGCTATAATAAAATTTCCCAACTGAACAACTGGATAAACGGGCAAAAGCTTGATGTAAAAATCGAGGTCGATGGCGGTGTCAAACTTGAAAATATGGAAAGAGTGGTGGAAAGCGGGGCAGATATCCTTGTCATGGGGTCAGCTATCTATAACAGTAAAAATCCTATAGAAACTCTGGGAAACATAAAAAGAAGCATTCAGAAATATAATCAAAAATGAACTGTTTGGTCACTGGAGCGGCAGGATTCATCGGATCACATCTATGCGAGAAACTGCTCAATTCCGGTTTTTCTGTCATTGGAATCGACTCATTCACTGATTATTATTCGAGAGAGCTTAAGAAAAAAAACCTCTCTTATCTTTTAGAAAAACAAAAATTTGAATTCATTAAAGGAGACATAAACCATATCGATCTCAACAAACACATAGAAAAAAGCGATACGGTCTTTCATCTCGCTGCACAGGCAGGAGTCCGGGCAAGCTGGGGGGATTATTTTGCGACATACACAAAAAACAACATTGAAGCCACACAGAAAATTCTCGAAGCCAGCAAAAAGAGCAAAATAAAAAAGATCGTGTACGCCTCATCCTCATCTGTATACGGAAACACTCCGGACCTTCCCATGAAAGAGACAAGCCGTTTGTTCCCTTACTCTCCTTATGGAGTCACAAAACTGGCTGCAGAGAACCTCTGTTCTCTCTATTATGAAAACTACGGAGTGCCTGTTGTCTCTCTAAGATTCTTTACTGTGTACGGCCCCAGACAGAGACCTGATATGGCTTTTCACAAATTCTTCAAAGCCATTGGAGAAAACAGGCCCATAGAAATTTACGGTTCTGGAGAGCAAACCAGAGATTTTACTTATATAGATGATATCGTTAATGCCACTATTACTGCAGCGGAGAAAGGCAAACCAGGGAAAATCTATAATCTTGGAAGCGGAAACCATCAAAAATTGTCCATCGTATTCCCTCTCTTAGAAAAAATCTGCGGTAAGAACGTAACAATAAAAAATATCGAAACACAAAAAGGGGATGTCAAAAACACCTATGCGAGTATTTCCAGAGCCCGAAAAGACCTTGATTACAATCCTCGGGGAACACTCCAGGAAGGCCTGCAACAAGAATGGTTATGGATAAAAAAGATATATTCTTTTAAATGATATGTTACACTATTGATAAACTGAAAAGGAAGAAATTATGAGAAAATATATTCTGGTCGGAGTCATTATTATCTCACTCTTCGCTCTAAACTGTAAAAAAAGTGAACTGGAAATAGATCCCAGCATTGCTTCAAATGAACAAGCCCTTTTTGAAACAGGGCAGAAATACATTAAGAAGAACCCTGAAAAAGGACGGCTTTATCTGAGGCAGGTCATTGATGCCTTTCCTCAAAGTTTCTATGCCCAAAGAGCAATGCTGGCTATTGCGGACTCCTATTACAGCAAAGGAGACGAGGGCAATATGATCATAGCCGCATCAGAATACAGAGAATTCATCTCCCGGTTTCCTTACAGTCCCTCAGCCCCTTATGCCCAGTACCACATTGCAATGTCTTATTTTAAAAAATCGCAAAAACCAGGAAAGGACCAAACAAAAACAGAAACAGCACTCGAGGAATTTAAAACACTAATAACAAAATATCCGACCAGCGAAGAAGCTGAACAGGCAAATGAAAAAATTAAAGAATGTGAAGAGAAATTGGCAAAGCATTCTTTCTTAATAGCCAAACATTATTATCAAGTGAGAGCCTATAATGCTTCCATAGACCGGTTACAGGAGATCCTTACGAAATACCCTCATTTTTCAGAGATGGACAGAGTCTATTTCTTTTTAGCTGATTCATATTACCAAAGCAAACGTCAGGAGCAGGCTCTCCCCTATTTTAGAAAACTGATATCAGACTACCCGGACAGTAAATTAGTCAAAAAAGCAACGAAAACGCTTGAAGAGTATGAGAAAACAAATAGGACCCCAGAAAAGGGGTCATTTGATTAAATTATAACTTACTGGAGGTTATAATATGACAAAAAAGACAATTCTGTCAGTTATAATCATATTGGCAGTCGCCATGCCCCCTTTAGCTGAGGCTCAATTTCATGATTACAAATTTACAACAAGACAGATACGGTTAGGAATAGAGGGAGAATTTATAGATCGCATGATAACCTGGGGAGAAGACCAAAGTGAGATGTCCTCTCTAAAAAGTTATCTTTTCTTGTGCAAACCCGGTTACGAAATAAGAGAAGGGACGACTATACGAGCCATCTTGGGCTATTCTCTTTCTAATTTCAATGAAATGGTTTTTAAGGAGCTTCCTTTTTCTTTAGAGTTAAACACAGGGAATATAGATGGATTGGCTCTGGGTGGAGAAGTCATGATAAAAATCATTAAAATTTCCCGTTTCACCCTAAGCGCAAGAGGACAGTTCATCTGTTATATCGGATTTAAAGAACAATGGGATATCCCCGACCTCAATGTGGAAGGAACAGCGACAGGAAATCCTTCCTGGTCCTGTTTCACCGCAGGTCCAAAAATCTCCTATCAAGCCACCGAATATCTGAGACCCTATATCACAATAAACTATGACACCCTGTGGGGAAAGGTTAAAATGAAAGAAGAAATAGAAGAATTAACCGGAGAGCAGGAGATGAAAATAGAGTCAAAAAGCAACTTTAATTTCTCAGTCGGCACTCTTTATGAAATCATAGACAGGCTGGACCTAAAGATCGAAGCATTTATACTTCCCTTTGAGGATAACGTTGGTCTCGGTATTGCCCTCGGGGCCATATACTCATTTTAACCAATGAAGGAGACTATCATGAAAAAATCAAAGATCTCTCATACATATTCCTTAATAGCATTGTTCATCTTATGCGCAACAGGCCTGTTTTCTTATCAAGCCAAAGAACAAAAATCTATTTTAGATATCCGGAACAACCAAAATCTTTCCGACATAATGACCAACAAGCCTCTTCCCTCCCTCAAAAAGATCGCATATTCTGCCGATCACATTCTGGTAAAATTCAGACCATACATACCAGATGAGTTTATTAAAGCGACCATCAATACTTTCCAAATCAGTGAATACAAGGTGATCCCTCATATCAATGTCTTTAAGATCCGTGTCCCGGAAAACTCCAGTGTCGATGAGATGCTTTATTTAATGAGACAGCACCAATATATCGAATTTGCCGAACCTGACTATGTTGCCTACAAAACCGTGGAACCTAATGACACTCTCTTTAACTATCAGTATGCGCTTTATAATGAAGGGCAGCATGTCGGCCCTCCGGGAAGCCCCCAGGGGCAACCCAGTGCAGATATAAAGGCCCCCGCCGCCTGGGAAGAAACAAAAGGCTCTGAAGATGTCATCATAGCCATTGTTGATACGGGTATTGAACTGACCCATCCTGACCTCAAAAACAAAATCGAATCGAGCGGCTATGACTTTGTCAATTCTGATTTCGAGGCAGAGGATGATGAAGGGCATGGGACCTTTGTTGCAGGGATTGCAGCCGCAGATACAGACAATAACGAAGGCATGGCAGGAGTGGCCTGGAACTGCAAACTTCTTCCCGTCAAGGTCCTTGATGAGCTGGGAGAAGGCTATTACAGCTGGATCATTGACGGCATTATCTGGGCCGTTGACCATGAAGCAGCTGTGGTGAATCTAAGCCTGGGTGGACCTGCTGATTCGTACTCCCTGGAAGCAGCTGTCCGGTATGCCCATCAAAATGATATTGTGGTCGCGGCTGCAGCAGGAAATGATGGGGGTTCCGTAATTTACCCTGCTGCGTATGATGATTACTGTTTAGCGGTCGCCGCTACGGATTACAATGACCAAAGGCCCTCCTGGTCAAACTGCGGAACCCAAATAGACGTGGCTGCACCTGGGAAATGGATCCTGAGCACCTACCCGACCTGGCTCGCTCCCCCCGGCTATCTCCCTTACGGATGGGGTGACGGGACTTCCGCTTCCACGCCTCACGTATCCGGGCTGGCAGCTCTAATCAAAAGCATAAAACCCTTGCTGACTGCTGATGAAATCATGTATGTGATCAAATACTCAGCTGATGATGTCAATGAATCATCCAACCCGGGAAATGATGTCTTTATCGGATACGGACGGATCAATATGGAAAAAGCCCTTGTCCCTCTCATCATAGAGCAGCATAAGATGGAGGAATCCTCCTCTAAAACAGGCCTGATAAAAAGTCTGCGTTGACATAAAATTTTATCCGGAGAGTCTGTTTAAAAGGGAAAGTTGTTTAAATGATAAAATCCCTAAAAATAAAGAACCTGGCAACAATCCAGGACCTGGAAATCGATTTCAAAGAGGGATTCTCCATTCTCACCGGAGAAACAGGAGCAGGAAAATCAATCATTATTGACAGCATCAGATTGATGCTCGGGGAAAAGGCAACTTCAGACTTAATCCGAACCGGGAAAAACGAAACCTCCATAGAGACCATCTTCATGGTCCCTCCTAAATCCATTGACTGGAAAGACCTTGATCTCGATGAGACAGGAGAAGTGTTCCTGCACAGAAAAATCTTTAAAAAGGGAACCGGAAGAGGCTATATAAACGGCACACTTGTCCCTATAAAAAAATTCAAACAGCTCAACGAGAACACAGTGGACATACTCGGCCAGAACGACCATGTATTCCTTCGAAAACACGAATACCAGCTGGACTACCTTGACCATTATTCGGAAACTCATTCCTTAAGGGATGAAGTGAACCGCCTGTCCCGCAGCATCAGAAAATGCTGGAAAAAAATCCAGGAACTTGAAGAGAAAAAAAAACAGAGAAGGCAACGGCTGGATTATCTGGAGTTTCAAATAAACGAAATAGAAAAAGCTCAACTGCGGTCAGATGAGGAAGAAGAACTGCGTAAGGAAAGAGACCTTCTCAAGAATTCTGAAAAAATCAGTTCCTGCATAAAGAATGCCCTTGATATCACTTATGAAAAAGAAGAATCCCTTGCAGGCCTTCTCCTGAACCTGGAAAAAGATATCAGAGAGCTCTCGGATTTCCATCCGGATTTCAAGCCGATGACGGAAAACATAAACCAGTTTTCCATATATTTAAAAGAATTTACCAATGATCTGTTAAAATTCAAAGAGGATTATGCCGGCGCTCCGGAAAAGCTGGAGAAAATCGAAGAGAGGCTCAGCCAGATCGAAGACCTTAAAAGAAAATACGGAAAGACACTCCAGGATGTGTTTGACCACCTCGAAATGTCAAAAAATGAACTGTCAGATCTCAAAAAAGCCCATGAACAAACGTCTGAACTCCGCAAACAGCTTCAAAGCGATTATGAAAATCACCAGAAGTTATCAGGACAGCTTTCGGAATTAAGACGAAAAGGAGCCAAAAAACTTGAAAAACAGGTTGAGGAAGAAATCCAATCCCTGGGAATGAAAAAAGCCAGGTTTCAAATAAAATTCATATCCCACCTTTCTCAATCAGATAGTCCTGAAGATATGGGAGACCTCGGTTCCGAAGAGATCGAATTCATGATCAGCCCAAATCCCGGTGAAAATCTCAGGCCGCTGAGAAACATAGCCTCTGGAGGAGAATTATCCCGCATCATGCTTGCTTTGAAAACGATCAGCAAAGATCCGGAAAAGCATAAAACCCTCATATTTGATGAGATCGACTCCGGAATAGGCGGAAAAACTGCGGAATTAGTAGGCCAAAAATTAAGCAGTCTGGCATCCCGGAATCAAGTTATCTGCATCACTCACTTGCCTCAGATAGCTTCTTTTGCTTTGCATCACTACAGAATAGAAAAGAACGTAAAACAAAACAGGACCTTCACGAATATAAAGAAATTAAACAAAAATGAAAGAATCAAAGAAATAGCGCGGCTTTTAGCCGGGTCTCATATAACCGAGGCTTCCCTGCAGAGCGCCAGAGAGATGCTTGAAAAAAACCTCGCCCAATAAGTTCAAATTTGAATAACTTCAGAACCAGCCAGCCTGCCTGAAAGTTGAGATGAGATATGATATTATTTATCTAACAGGAAAAACGCATACTACATGAAATTCAGGTATGGCTGAAGCGACATTGAAGATTTAGCCTTCGAATGCAGGAAGTCGATCCTGGTTATTCACGAGTCGAGGCTGCAGCAGATGCGAGGCGCAGGGTATGAAGCTGTGGTCCTTCACCGCAAATACCCTGCAACAAAGCAGATGCTGTGAGATCGGCTCGCCTATGAAGGTAAAATATGGCTGCATAAAGTAAAATTATTACATGTACTAACGTAAGAAGTATGTTCTTAATGAATTAAGAATGATAAGAGAGCCGATCATGGTAAATGTGTTGGAAGCGCAACCATATTTTATGAATGACCAGGATCACCCACGGACGGGGGGAGTTACGCAGGAGCCGAGAAAAACGAAGAAGAATGGCGTTAAAAATCTGAAGGGAGCACAAGCCATATCTGAATTTCATCTCCAGACTAAAAAAAGCTATAATAAAACTATCATGAATCACATCCAAACGCTCCAAAACAAAAAATATTTCATAAAAACATTCGGCTGCCAAATGAATGAAAACGAATCCGAACAGATAGCCGGGATACTTGAATCACACGGTGCCGTACCGTGCGATAGATTCGAAGACGGGAATATCATCATCATAAACACCTGTGCTGTAAGGGAAAAACCGGTTGAGAAGCTTTTTTCTCTTTTAGGCCGGCTCAAAAACATCAAACAAAAGAACCATGCCTGCATTGGAATCGCCGGATGCGTTGCCCAGCTTTATAAAGACAAGATCATACAAAAAAATAAAGCTGCTGATTTTGTTATAGGGCCGGATAATCTTAATAAAATTCCCGATGTAATAAACTCCTTATCAGAGAGTGACTCTGGAATAATACAAACTTCCAGAAACAGAGATTGGATTGAAATCAACCACATATCCAGGCAAAACCAGATAAGCGGTTATGTGACCATTATGAAAGGGTGTGACAACTTCTGCACGTACTGTATTGTCCCGTTTGCCAAAGGGAGAGAAAAGTACAGACCGCTCAAAAAC
This sequence comes from Candidatus Aminicenantota bacterium, assembly GCA_021162615.1. Taxonomy (GTDB): domain Bacteria; phylum Acidobacteriota; class Aminicenantia; order Aminicenantales; family Aminicenantaceae; genus WJMT01. Next base: position 10,215 of record JAGGYH010000094.1, on the reverse strand, counting down.
ATCAAGGAAGAGGCGAAAGGCCTCGCTGAAAAGGGATATAAGGAAATCCAGCTTCTCGGCCAAAATGTCAACTCCTACCATGATCCAGACTCGGCCAAAGATTTCCCTTCTCTTTTAAAAGAAATAAGTCAAATCAGAGGGGTCGAATGGATCCGGTTCATCACTTCTCATCCCAAAGACCTTTCAGAAAAGACAATCCATACCATGGCGGAAATGGATAAAATATGCCACCAGCTTCATCTTCCCGTACAATCCGGTTCGGATCACATCCTCAAACGAATGGGACGCGGATACACGAGGAAGGAATACCTTGAAAAAATCGAGCTTCTAAAGACATCAATGCCTGATATAAGCTTGAGTACGGATATAATTGTCGGTTTTCCGGGAGAAACAGAAAAAGATTTTTATGATACGGTCGATATATTAAAAAAAGTGGAGTATACAAATATATTTTCCTTCCGGTACTCTCAAAGGCCTTTCACAGCTGCTTTAAAATACAAAGACAACATTCCTTTTGAAACGAAAAAAAGAAGATTGATCACACTTCAAGAAGCACAAAGAAACATCCAGCTTAAACTCAACAAGTCTTTCATAGGCAAAAAAATGAAGGTCTTATGTATGGGCCGGAGCAAAAAAAATCACAACTCCTATATAGGAAGAAATGAAGCATACCAGGTCATTAATTTCAAATCCGATAAAGATATGACCGGAAGATTCGTGATAGTCGAAATAACAGCCTGCGGACCTTACAGCCTTATTGGAATATTCCACTCAATGGCAAAGTAAATTTGAAAATAAGGGTGAATTGTGCTATATGCTAGAGGACATCTTTAATCCATTAAGCGAGGAATACTTATGACCTTAATTCAAATCACTCCTTATTTATTCATAGTCGGCATCCTTTCATTGCTTTGTGCTCTGGGCCTCTATTTTCTGCTCAAAAGACTCCCGCAGGGTTCAGACCTCATGAAAGAGATCGCAGAATCCATCCATTCCGGGGCCATGACATTCATAAAGAGAGAGTACACCTATATCCTGGTATTCATCACAGTCGTATTCGTTCTTCTCTGGCAGCTGTTCAACATATACACGGGATTGTCCTTTGTCACAGGCGCCTTTTGCTCTATGCTGGCCGGATTTATCGGCATGAAAGCATCAACCCGTTCCTCTGTAAGAGCAACTCAAGGAGCCATTGAAGGAGGAATGCCCAAAGCTCTGTCTATTGCCTTTCAGGGCGGATCAGTCATGGGGATATCTGTTGCTGCGCTGGGACTTTCCGGAATCGGTGTGATTTATTTTTTCACAAAAGACCCTCTTATTATCAACGGATTTGCCATGGGGGCCAGCTCCGTAGCCCTTTTTGCCCGTGTGGGCGGAGGAATATTTACAAAAAGCGCTGATGTAGGGGCCGATCTAGTGGGAAAAGTCGAAGCCGGGATTCCTGAAGATGACCCGAGAAATCCAGGAGTCATTGCTGATAATGTGGGCGATAATGTGGGAGACACGGCAGGCATGGGAGCTGACCTTTTTGAATCTTATGCAGGATCGGTTATCGCATCCATTGCCATTGGCGCCACTCTGACCCCGGCAATAAATTATATATCCCTTCCAGTCATTCTTATTGCCATCGGTCTTATAAGTTCCTGGATAGGAGTCTTTTCCATAAATATTCTAAAAAATTTCAATCCTCAATCAGCATTAAGAAATTCTACTTATGTCAGTGCTTTTGTCTTCCTTGCCGGAGCATTCATAGCGGTTAAATTAATCCTATCAGACTTGAATGTGTTCTGGGTGGTGCTGTGCGGTATGGTCAGCGGTATTCTCATCGGGCTTGAAAGCGAATACTTCACTGCAGGCCCCCCTATGCGTGACCTTGCCAAAACCGCTCAAACAGGAAGCGCCACAGTGGTGATCACCGGACTGGCTCTTGGATTCCAAAGCGTTATCCTTCCTCTTCTTACGATTGCTCTGACTATTTATGTGGCTTACAGCCTGTCAGGCCTTTATGGAATCGCCCTGTCAGCAGTGGGCATGCTTGCGACCATCGGAATTGTGATGACTACTGATTCGTACGGCCCCATTGCAGACAATGCGGGCGGAATAAGCGAGATGTCAAATTCAGGTGAAGCCATAAGAAAAATCACAGACAGGCTGGATGCCTGCGGAAACACCACAGCCGCTATAGGGAAAGGCTTTGCCATAGGCTCAGCCGCTTTGACTGCCCTGGCGTTATTCTCCGCTTATCAAAAAACAACAGGGATTGATGCCATTAATCTGACAAATGTAAAAACGGTCATAGGATTACTGCTGGGAGCTCTCATGCCTTTTATCATGGCTTCCCTGACACTTAAAGCTGTCGGGAGAGCAGCAAATAAGATGATTCTAGAAATAAGAAATCAATTCAAACAGATCAAAGGGCTTATGGAAGGAAAGGCAAAACCAGACTCAGACCGCTGTGTGGATATCGTTACAAAAAGAGCTCTCCTGGAGATGATCCTTCCCGGGATACTGGCTATCATCTCACCTCTTTCCGTTGGTTTTTTTATTGGAGCTGAATCTTTAGGCGGATTCCTCGCAGGCGCCACTGCAACCGGTGTGCTTCTGGGTATATTTATGGCAAACTCAGGGGCTTCCTGGGACAATGCAAAAAAATGGATAGAGGAAGGTCATTTAGGCGGTAAGGGAACAGACGTTCATGCCGCTTCCATTATTGGGGATACTGTTGGAGATCCCTTAAAGGATACGGCAGGGCCTTCTATGAATATACTCATCAAACTTATGGCAGTGGTGAGTCTTGTATTCGCGCCTCTCCTCATGTAAGAAGCCTGTAAGCTCGACTTTATTATTTGATAATTCCTCAGTTTTCAGTTATAATTTTCCAATCTAAAGATTTCTTTTTTTTATAAAAGGTCAAATCATACAAGGCTGAACACATGAAAGTGAACGTTTGGAATACAATACTACAGCTCAGCAAAGAAAGGGATGTAGATAAAAAAGTAATCATCAGCGCTGTAGAGGAATCTCTAAAAGTAGCCGCATCAAATTTTTTCGATAAAAATGAGAAAGCACTCATTAAATTTTCACCTGAAAAAGGAGAATTAAGGGTTTATTCTGTAAAAAAAATCATGAAAAAAGTCACAGACCCGGCAACGGAAATATCACTGGGTGACGCAAAAAAAATGGATGTCACGGCAAAGGAAGGAAATTATATTGAGATAGACCTTCCCTCGGAAACATTGGGAAGAATAGCGGCCCAGGCAGCCAAACAGGTGATATTTCAAAAAGTCAGGGACGCTGAACAAGAAAAAATTTACAACACATTCGCCCCTCAAACAGGAAGTATAATAACAGGGGTTTTAAGACGTTTCGACTCCAATAGAAACATGATCCTTGAAGTTAAAAAGACTGAAGCGATGCTTCCGGGAAGAGAAAGAATTCCCAACGAAAAATTCAGAAGAGGTGATAGGGTAAAAGGAATCATTGCTCAGGTTCTCAAAGATACAAAAGGGCCTCAAGTCATTATATCAAGAACGGACAACCGGTTTTTAAAGAAACTGCTGGAAATAGAGGTACCTGAAATATCCAGCGGAAATATAAAGATCAGAGAGATCATTCGCAGACCCGGAGAACGCTCTAAAGTATCTGTGAGTACAGATGAAAAGGACATCGACCCTATCGGAGCATGTATAGGAGTCAAAGGAAACAGAATCCTATCCATAAGTAAAGAGCTCAATGGAGAAAAGATTGATGTGATAAGATGGTCTGAAAATCCCAAGGAATATGCCAAATCCGCCTTAAGCCCTGCTAAGGTAGAAAATATAAAGATCGCTGATAAAGAAAAGAAAATATTAGAAGCGGTAGTTCCTGAAGACCAGCTTTCACTTGCCATAGGCAAAAAAGGATTGAATGTCAGACTGGCATCAAAACTAGTTGGATGGAAAATCGATATAAAAAATGATTAACGTGAAAACATATTTGAGGGATCTAAGGTAAACTATGACGAAAAAAGAAAAACCAACAGACAACCCGGGTAACAAAGAGACGGACAAAAAAGTCATTCAAGAAGGCACAAATCTGAAAGAACTCACAGACCTTTTGGATATTAAAGCCAAGGAACTCATAGAAAAACTAAGCGGTCGGGGATTGAATATAGGTGTGAACGACGAAATCACAGAATCCCTTGCTAAAGAGTTATCAGACATACTCAAAATAGACCTCGAAATCGTTTCAATGGAAAAAATAGTGCGTATGCAAGCTCAAAGCAATACAGAAGACCTGGTTCCCAAAACTCCTGTTGTTTCTATCATGGGCCATGTCGACCATGGTAAAACCACACTTCTCGATGCCATCCGGCAATCAAATCTGGTAAATAAAGAATCAGGCGGGATAACCCAGCATATAGGAGCCTATAGGGTCTATTACAATGATAAACCCATCACTTTTGTAGATACACCCGGCCATGAAGCTTTCACCAAGCTCAGGTCCAGAGGCGCGAAAGTAACGGATATAGTGGTCCTTGTCGTAGCCGCAGACGATGGAGTCATGCCTCAGACAAAAGAAGCGATCAGCCATGCAAGAGCCGCAAATGTGCCTATCATAGTGGCAATAAACAAAATAGACAGGCCTCAAGCAGATATTGACGGCACCAAACAGCAGCTTTCAAAAGAGGACCTGCTGGTAGAAGACTGGGGCGGGGATACCATTTGCGTTGAAATCTCTGCCAAGAAAAAGACCAATCTTAACGAACTCCTTGAGATGATTCTTCTGCTCAGCGAAATGCTGGAGCTCAAAGCAAATCCAAATGTTCCCGCCCAGGGAATCGTATTGGAAGCGAGCTTGCATGCCTCAAAAGGACCGATCGGCACCATCATCATTCAGCACGGCAGGCTTATGCGAGGAGAAGCCTTTGTATGCGGGACAACTTATGGAAAAGCCAAGGCCATGTTTGACGAGACTGGAAAGGCAGTGAAAGAAGCAGAGATCTCAATGCCCGTCGAGATATTAGGATTCTCTGATGTCCCTGTTGCCGGAGATTTCCTTCATGTGCTGCCCAGCCTGGATATGGCCAAGAGAATATCAAATTTCAGGCTGTCGAAAGTCAAGGAGAAAAAAGGCAAAAAAGAAGAACGCCCCACCCTTGACCAGCTTTTTAAGGACATGGAAGAAGAAGAGACAAAAAACCTGTCGCTTATAATAAAAACAGATGTTCAAGGCTCAGCAGAAACTCTCAATCACATACTGCCCAATTTGAGCACAGATAATGTTAAAATAAACATCATTCATTCCTCTACCGGAAAAATCAACGAGTCAGATGTCAATCTTGCATCAACTGCAAACGCCATCATCATAGGTTACAATACGAAACCAAACAAAAAAACCCAGGAGCTTGCCGCTGCTGAAAATGTAGAAATAAGAACCTACAATGTCATATATGAGCTCACGGATGATATCAAAAAAGCTTTAAAAGGAATGCTGGAGCCTGTAGAAAAGGAAGTCTATCAAGGAAATGCGGAGGTCAAGCGTATATTTAAAATCAAAGGAGCAGGGATCATTGCCGGCTGCCTCGTTAAAGAAGGGACCATATATCGAAATTCAAAAATCAAACTCATAAGAAACAGCGAAGTCATCCATGAGGGGAAAATCGCCTCCCTTAAGCATTTGAAAAAGGATGTAACTGAAATAAAAAAAGGATATGAATGCGGAATCAATATTCTGGATTTTAAAGACATCCAAGAGGGAGATATTATAGAGGCCTTTACCATAGAAAAATCTCTCCCTAAATAAACAGATGAAGTCCTAGATGATAATCGGATATTTAGGAATAGAAATTTATTTCCCTTATTCCCATTCCCTTAAAGAAAAAAGGAAAAGGCTGAAGAGCTATCAAGACAGATTGAAAAAAAAATTCAATGTGTCCTTTGCAGAACTTGATTTTCAGAACAAATGGCAGAGAGCTAAAATCGGAATCGTCATAATCAATAACAAGCAGGCTCTTATTGAAAAAGTATTCAAACAGCTCATAAGGGAAGCAGAAGAAAGCATTGAAGGAGAAATCATTCATAAGGAAATCGATTTCTTTAAATAAAATTCGATCTGAATATTGACCTGGATTATTCACAAGTCGAGGTTGCTGCAGATGCGAGGCACAGGGTGCAAAAATGCTCATCGCCATTTTTTTATGAATAGGTCAGGTTAATCCAACTTGAATCGGAAAAACAATGAAAACGAATAAATCAATAAGGCAAAAAAAAGTGGGAAGCCTCTTAAAAAACATACTGGGCCAGTCAATCAGGGAAGTTGTGCCGGATTCCCATTCCAGTTTGATAAGCATAACCCGAATAGAAATAGGAAAAGACCTCCTGACGGCTCACGTGTATATTAGTGTCCTGGATAAATCCAAGCAAAAACAAATCATAGACTTCTTGAATTTAAAAACAGGATTTCTCAGAAAAGCGGTTGCTTCGAGAACAAAATTAAAGTATAATCCTTTGCTCATTTTTAATAGCGACCCCTTAATGGAATATGATGAAAAAGTGGAAGACATACTCAATAAACTAGATAAAAATGAATGAGGATCCCATAAATCATATAAGCGAAAAAATAAAAGAAAGCCAAAACATCGCTGTTACATCCCACTTGAGACCTGACGGAGACTCTGTATGCACAAGTCTCGCACTTCACTTAATGGGAAAACAACTGAGGAAAAATGTTTCTATTTTTATAAAAGATAAAATCCCTTTTCCCTTCAATCATTTTCCGGGACTTGACATAGTCGATCCCGGTCAAATAAACCCGGATAATTTCGACATTGTCATCCTTCTGGAATGCGCCAATGTCAAGCGGTCAGGACAAAAACATATTGATGACTGTTATAAGATAAATATCGATCATCACCATTCAAATGATTTTTATGCTGATATCAACTGGGTCAACCCTGAAGCAGCTGCCGTGGCCTGTATGGTCTATGAACTGGGAAAACACCTCAGCATCAAGTTTGATTCAAAAATATCCTCCCTGCTTTACAGCGCCATTGTTTCTGATACCGGCTCTTTTCAATTCTCAAATACCAAAGCAAATGCTTTCAAGACCTGCTATGAATTAGTCAATCATGGAGCTGTTCCCCATAAGATCACGGACCTCCTCTTCAATAACAATCCTCCTGAAAAAATAAAGCTCTTAGGTCAGGTGCTCTCCACTCTTGAAATATCACACAATGGAAAGATTGCCACCATTACAATGTTTGACAAATTTCTCAAAAAATTAAAAATCAAACATATTGATACAGAAGATTTCACAACATACACCCGGACGATAAAAGGAATCAACGTCGTCCTCTTCTTTAAAGAAATGGGGAAAAATACATTTAGAGTCAGCATAAGAACAAAAGGGGAAACGAACGCAATGAAAATCGCCAACATATTTTCAGGCGGAGGACACATGCATGCCGCTGGATTCACGGTAACCGGAAATTACAAAAAATTAATCAAGGAAATCCCCTCTATTGTGAACGAGCTTCTTCAGGATAACGACAAAGACAACAAGACTTGACCGGATGAAAATGAAATATAAAGTCTAATGGACGGAATAATTCTTGTAAATAAGCCGAAAAATCTGACCTCCCACGATATCGTACAAAAAATAAGAATTCTGCTCAACGAAAAAAAAGCAGGCCACTTTGGAACTCTTGACCCTATGGCAACAGGCTTGATTCTCATAGGCATAGGCAAGGCCACCAAATTATTCCCCTTTTATGCAAAATTGACCAAGATTTACACAGGACAGATCAAATTAGGATACGCAACCGACACTTATGATTCCTGTGGAAAAGCCACATCTGAAATAAATACGGAATATCCCTCTGAAATAAAAATAAGGGAAATATTCAAAACATTTGAAGGCAGTATTTCCCAGGTACCTCCCCCCTACTCGGCAAAAAAATATAAAGGGAAACCCTTATATAAGCACGCCAGAAACAACATAAAGATAAAACTTCCTCCAAATGCCATCAAAATATACTTCCTGAACCTGTTGAAATATGACCCTCCTGCCATTGGTTTTGAAACAAAATGCTCTTCCGGAACCTACATCAGGAGCCTGGCGCACGAAATCGGTAAAAAGACAGGGTGTGGAGGACATCTGTCAGCTTTAAAAAGAACCCAAATCGGTTCATTCAGTATAAACGACAGCCTGACTCTTGAAGAAATATCCGCAATGGACCATAAAAAGAGAACGCATGAATATGTGCTTCCCCTTGAAAATCTGCTCCCGCAATTTCCGAAAATCATTCTATCAGAACAAGGAGCCTTAAAGGCAAAAAACGGTGCCAGTATAAAACCAGAGGACATAATGAACATCGGCTTTGACAGCATCCCAAACAACAAACACGGTTTTTCAGAAAATGACCAAATCTTTCGCCTTTTCAGCCCCGAAGGCCAGCTCATCGCCTTAGCAACAAAAAAACTGGAAAGAAAGGGGCTTCATCCATTTACTGTCATTGATACGGGACACAACAATCAAGCGAGCGCTGTCCTAAAAGGAGAACACCATGAATAACAGGGAATCTTTTTCCCGATGGGGGATTATCTTTGCAGGCTTGGGAATGGCCGTTGGAACCGGAAATTTATGGCGTTTTCCAAGGATAGTGGCCCAGTATGGAAGCGGTGCTTTTATGATCGCCTGGATTTTATTTCTCTTTATCTGGGCCCTTCCACTGCTCATTATAGAACTATCCATCGGGAAAAAGACAAGAAGAGGTGTTGTGGGTTCCTTTATGGACATGATAGGTAATAATTTTGCATGGATGGGCACGTTTGTTGCCTTTGTCACAGCAGCCATTACTTTTTACTACACCGTAGTGACAGGCTGGTGCATAAAGTATTTTTTTGCCACCTGCTTTCAAGACCTTATCCACAAAAAGCCAGTGGATTTCTGGAGGGGTTTCTCTTCATCGTGGGAACCGGTGGGATTTCATTTTTTTGCTGTTTTCATAGGCGCTTTAATAATCTATTTTGGAGTTACAAAAGGAATAGAAAGAGCCAATAAAATCATGATACCCGCCCTTTTCATTCTTCTTATCGTCGCGTGTGCCAAAGCGCTGACGCTTCCGGGTGCTTTCAAAGGATTAAACTTTCTTTTTTCTCCAAACCTGCACAAACTCGGCGACCTGAAAGTATGGATAAATGCCCTGAGTCAGGCAGCCTGGTCCACAGGCGCAGGATGGGGGCTTCTTCTCACCTATGCTGTTTACAGCCGGAAAAAAGAAAATCCGATCCTCACCTCAGCCACTTTAGGATTTGGAGACTACTTTGCCTCTCTTCTGGCGGCCGTTACTATCATACCTACGGTCTTTTCCTTTTTCTCAGGACAAAACTTAGCACAGGAAAAAGTCCTGGAAGTCATGAAAACAGACAATGTAGGGCTCACTTTTATCTGGATACCCAATCTCTTCTCTAAAATACCATCCGGCTCTTTTTTTCTAGCTCTGTTTTTCCTGGCTCTCTGCTTTGCTGCTTTTTCTTCTCTTATATCCCAGCTGGAACTGATAGCCCGGATCTTCATGGACTGCGGCCTCACGAGAAAAAAAGCGGTTTTTATAGTCGGAATCAGTTGTTTTGCCCTTGGTCTGCCTTCAGCTATAAGTCTTGGCTTTTTCAATAACCAGGACTGGGTCTGGGGAATGGGGCTTATTGTCAGCGGAGCCTTCTTCATTTTTCTTGTACTTAAGACCGGTCCTAAGAAATTTCGGGAAGAAATCATATCCACTTCCGAGACCCGTTTCAAGCTTGGAAAAGGATTTGATTTTCTGGTCAAATTTATCCTTCCGATCCAGCTCATCGCCATGCTGGGGTGGTGGTTTTGGGACAGCTACTCAAATGACCCCGGAAACTGGTATAAAATATTTTCCCAGAGTACATTAGGCACGGTGCTGTTCCAATGGACTGTTGCCATTGTGGTTTTTCTTGGTTTTAACAAAATAATTTCAAAAAAACTTTCGAAAAAAAATGAAAATTGATGCTTTTATTTTTATGATCCTTGTTTTTGTGCTTTGTTTCGGGGGATTTATCCTGTCCATATATTTATCTGCCAGAGAAAACAAACCCTCAAAAAAAGGCAAAAAAAAATAGGATGTGTTCTTCTCATATCTAAAAGTCCAACTTTTTGAATTTTATCATCAATCAAGTCTTGAATTTTAACCTCATATATTGTATTTTAGAT
>JAGGYH010000051.1 GCA_021162615.1 Candidatus Aminicenantota bacterium | reverse complement strand
TTTTTAACGCCATTCTTCGCACTGTGTTCTCGGCTGCTGCGCAACTCCCCCCGTCCGTGGGTCAGACATGCTCACAGCTCGGCTTTGCCGAGTTCCCTCAAACACAGCACTCCGAAGGCTAAATCTTTAATGTCGCTTCACCCACACCTGAATTTCAGTAAGCTCTCTTCAACCTCGACTTGTGAATAATCCAGGTTAAATAAAAAATCTCTGCATAAGAAATTTAGTCTTCATCCCATAATTCGGGATGGATAAGAATCTGAAGAATCTTTTTATCCCTGTTTTTTATTTTGGAGAGAAACACCTGGTGTTCTTCAAGATCGTTGATGTCTGAGAGAGCTTCTTCCATCATTATTGCTGATGATGCACTGACTTTTTGGCCGATAAAGAAGGAGTCTTCCGGGATGCTGGAGTATTTGAGAGGGAAAGAGATTGAATATACGTTTTTTCTGATAAAGCTTTCAAGATACCGGCACTGTGAGATAAAATCAACTGTTCTGACGTCTAATTCCTTTGGGTCTGTGATGTCTGAAATTGAGTTATAAACATACAATCCGGCTTCATGTCCCAGGTTTATAATCTCCTTGATTATGGATGAGTTTTCTTTTTCTTTCAGACTAAAGTTGGGAGAAAGCACGTCTATCATATAAGAGGCTCTGATGGAGTATTCATTCTCTATTTTAGCAAGCTCCAGACCTTTGACGAGAGATTCGTGGATGTCATGTCTTATAATATACTTAGGCCTTAATATTTGGCTGAAGATCTGGGGGATTTCGGATATAACATAACTTGTATCAAAATACTTCTTTAAAGACTCCAGAATTTTTCGATAATAGCTGAAGGTGTATCTTGCTTTTTTTTTGTTTAGAATCATTGATCGGCCGGTATCATTTCTTCTGTTTATTTCGGAGTCAGCTTTTTTTTATATTATAAAATCTTTTTTTGCCTATTTTTAGAATGATCTTGTCTTTTTTTGCCAAATCTATCATAAAACCGATATCCTTTATTCTTCTGCCGTCAAGATAGAGCCCGCCCTGTCTTATTATGCGCTTAGCTTCCCCGCGGGAAGGGAAAATGTTGTTGTCAGCAAGAAAGTCTAAAAGAAGCATTTTCTCAGATTTTATTTCAATTTTATCTATATCTGAAGGAGCCTTATTCTGTTTGAATACACGATCGAACTCAAGCGCCGCTTTTTCTGATTTCTCTCTTCCCCAGAAGTCTTTGACGATCAGCCGGGCCAGTTCGGATTTGATGTCCCTTGGATTGATTTCCTCTTTTTTGGCTTTTTCCTTGTATTCTCTGATCTTGGACATAGATATATCTGTAAGCAGTTCATAGTAGCGGTACATAAGCGTATCAGATATGGACATGATTTTTCCATATATCTTCTCTGGAGGCTCTGTGATTCCAACATAATTATCCAAAGATTTGCTCATTTTTTCGATACCGTCGATGCCCTCTAAAAGAGGCATAGTCAGCACTATCTGTGGTTTTTGGTTGTATTCTCTCTGTATATCCCGACCCACGAGAAGATTGAATTTTTGGTCTGTGCCGCCCAGCTCGACATCTGCCTTTAAAGCCACCGAATCATAAGCCTGCATGATAGGATAAAGAATTTCATGGGTGCAGATCGGTTTGTTTTTTTTGAGCCTCTCTGAAAAATCATCTCTTTCGAGAATTCTGGCAACCGTATATTTCGCCATAAGGTGGATTATGTCAAAACTGGTCAGTTTTCCCAGCCACTTTGAATTGAATTCTATGATTGTTTTCTCAGGATCGAGAATTTTAAAGACCTGTTGTTTGTATGTCTCTGCATTTTTATTTATCTGTTCCCTTGTCATAGGAGGCCGCGTTTTTGATTGACCTGATGGATCTCCAATGAGCCCTGTGAAGTCGCCGATCAAAAATATAACTTCGTGGCCCAGGTCTTGAAAGTGTTTCATTTTACGCAAAAGCACGGTGTGTCCCAGATGAATATCAGGAGCAGTGGGGTCAAAACCAGCCTTCACTCTTAAAGGCTTGCTGTTTTTCAGGGAATTTTCAAGTCGTTCCTTTAATTCGTTTTCCTGTATTATCTCTGTACTGCCTTTTTTTAGATAATCAAATTGTTTTTCTGCTTCTTTTTTTGTCTGCATTTTGTCGTTCCTTACGGTGTTTTGATTTTATATATTTTTACACTCTTTATGAATGAATGGCAAATATGAATGAAAATAGAGGAGCCTGCGTTATTCAAGAGCCTGTGAGAGATGTTCTTATTCAATGTTCAGGGTAAAATAAAGACTTTTCTTCCTTTGATCAATAGTTTTCCTTCAAAATAGAGCTTCACTGATTCCGGATAGATCTTGTGTTCCTGTTTCAGTATTCTGTTACTGAGAGATTCTTCTGTATCATCCTGGAGAACCGGGACCACAGCCTGGAGAATAATAGGACCCATATCCACAGAAGCTGTCACAAAATGAACGGTCGCTCCGGAATATCTCACTCCCCAATCAATGGCTTTTTTCTGCACGTGAAGACCGGGAAAGGAGGGAAGAAGTGCTGGGTGAATGTTTATAATCCTGTTTTCGAATTCATTGCAGAAGCCGGGTGTCAAAATTTTCATATAACCTGCTAAGCAAATGAGATCGATATCTCTTTTTTTAAGTTGTTTGCAGATTTCTTCATCATAGTCTTCTTTTGACTTGAATTCTTTTGGATTTAAATAAAGTGTTTTCAACCGGCGTTTTTTTGCATGCAGCAGACCCGGAGCTTCTTTTCTATTGCTGAACACAAGCGATATGTCTGCGTTTATGTCTCCTCTGATAACAGCGTCATGAATGGCAAGGAAATTCGATCCTCTTCCTGATAAAAAAACAGCGATTTGGCCTCTTTTTTTTGGACTCTGGAATGTTTTTTCAGTCATAGCCTCTTCCTTATTAACCTGTCCTATTAACCTGAACTATTCATAAAAAAATGGCGACATTCATTATTTTGTTTTGCTTTCAAGGATATACATGTTTTTGACAAAAATGACAAATGAAATATCTTTGTTTGTTGCTACTTTCATTTTCATCGCCATTTTTTTCCTTTCAGGCGAGCCGATCTGAAATTAAGATATAGCTTATGCTCCCTTGTCATCACGAGGAGCGCAGCGAGGTGGTGATCTCAATATGCTTTGTTTCCCAATGAGATTGCCGCATTCTCTTGAAGACTAAATCTTCAATGTCGCCACGTCCTCACCTGAATTTCAGTAAGCTATCCTTAACCTCGACTTATTCATCATCCAGGTTATTATATATTGGAATTAACAGTCACCAATAACATACCAATTTCTCTTTGATTTTAAAACAGGAAATTTAAAAAGGAACTTTATTCTATTTTAAAGAAGCCGGGAAGAGAATACTTCCAGAGCGAATAGACTTTTTGAACCGGGATATTTATTATTTTTTCCCCGAGATGTTTTATCAAGATGTTTTCCCCGCCGGTTTTTCCTATTATGGAGTAAGGGACTTTTCTTTTCCCGGCAAGGGATTTAAAAGCATCCTCTTGGTCCTCTTCAAGGGAGATGAGTATCCGCGACTGGGTTTCTCCGAAGAGAAGGGCATCTGTCCTTATTTTATCTTCAAGGTTTATGCGGCATCCTATTCTTTTTTTCCCTAAGAGGCAGCATTCGGCCAGGCATTGAGCAAGGCCCCCTTCTGATAGGTCATGCGCTGATTTGATCATGTTTTTTGATATGGCTTTCAGGCACAGTGACTGGACTCTTTTCTCTTTCCTGAGATCGATTTCCGGAGGGGGGCCGCCTTTTTTTGAATGGATCTGGTTCATATATTCAGAAGCTCCCAGCTCTTCCTTGTTTTCTCCGAGTAGAAGGATGGTGTCTCCAGGAGCTTTGAATTCCGGAGTCATGATCTTATCAAGAGCATCAATAACACCCACCACGCCCAGTACGGCTGTGGGATATATGGGGATCCCTTCAGTTTCGTTATAAAAACTGACATTGCCCCCTGTCACAGGGATTTGAAAGGCCTTGCAGGCTTGAGCAATGCCATGGACCGCTTCCTTAAACTGCCACATGATTTCAGATTTTTCCGGGTTTCCAAAGTTCAGACAATTTGTGACGCCTACAGGCTTTGCCCCCACACAGGCGAGATTGCGGCACGCTTCTGAAACAGCAATGATGCCTCCTGACCGAGGATTGACATAAGTGTACAAAGAATTTCCATCCAATGTTACTGCCAGAGCTTTGTTTGTGTTTTTTATGCGGAGCACAGAGGCATCAGCTCCAGGGAGCACTGTCGTATTCGTCTGAACCATGTGGTCATATTGACGGAATATCCACTGCTTGTCAGCAAGGCCGGGCGATTTTATGATTTGAAGGAAAGCCTGTTCATAATTTTCCGGAAAAGAGATATCATTAAGGTCTATAACCGGAGCAGGCGGGGCGGGAGGCTTTGCCTCTCTATTATAGACAGGGCACTGATTGATGATAGCTCTGAGGGGTAGGTCAACGACTGTTTTGTCTCCTGATTTGACTTTCAGGTTTTGTGTATCTGTCACATGTCCGATGATGACAGCATCCAGGTCCCATTTGGCAAACACAGATTGGGCTTGCTTGACCTTTTCTTTTTGAGCGACGATCAGCATTCTTTCCTGAGACTCTGAAAGCATGATCTCATAGGGAGTCATGCCCTGTTCTCTTTGAGGGATGAGGTTTATATCTATTTCAATGCCGGTGCCTGAGTTTGCAGCCATTTCCGTTGTCGAGCAGGTCAGACCAGCTGCCCCCATGTCTTGGATCCCCAATGCTAAATTTTTTTCCATAACTTCCAGGCAGGCTTCCAGAAGCAGTTTTTCTTTAAAGGGATCACCGACCTGGACATTAGGCCTTTTTTGTTCAAGGTCTTCCCCGAATTCAGCGGATGCCATCGTGGCTCCATGGATTCCATCCCGTCCTGTTTTTGATCCGACATAAAGGACGGGATTCCCTATTCCCTCTGCTCTAGAATAGAAAATTTTATCCTTTTTTGCGATCCCCAGACAAAAGACATTGACAAGGGGATTCAATGAATAGCATTCGTCAAAATAGGTTTCTCCCCCTACTGTGGGAACTCCTATTGAATTTCCATAACCGGCAATTCCTGATACGACCCCTTCCATTACCGTTTTGTTTTTTGGAACGGACAAAGGCCCGAAGCGAAGGGAGTTAAGGGTAGCTATAGGTCTGGCCCCCATAGTAAATATATCTCTCAATATACCGCCGACTCCGGTTGCAGCCCCTTGATAGGGTTCTATAAAAGAAGGATGATTGTGAGATTCAATCTTGAATACTACGGCAAGGCCGTTTCCTATATCAATGATTCCTGCATTTTCTCCTGGACCCTGAATGACATTCTTGCCTGAAGTCGGATAGTTTTTTAAATGAATTTTTGAGCTCTTATAACTGCAGTGTTCTGACCACATAAGAGAAAAAATCCCGAGTTCAGTGAGGTTCGGTTCCCGTTTGATAAGGGCAGTAATCCTTTTATACTCTTCTTGAGTGAGGCCGTGTTCTTTTATTATGGAATCATCTATCATTTTTTATATAATATATTATGGAATCAAATATGATATGTCCGTCCCGGCTTCCCAGTAATGTTTCAGATGCCCTCTCAGGATGCGGCATCATGCCCAGAACATTTCTGTTCTCGTTTACAAGTCCGGCGATGCAGTCTAGCGAACCGTTGACATTATCTTCCTTGGTCAAATGGCCCTCAGCACTGGAATAGCGCAGGAGGATTTGATTGTTCTTTTTTATTTTGTCCAGACCGGGTCCGTCAATATAATAATTTCCGTCAAAATGAGCTATGGGTATATTGAGGACTTGTCCCGGTTTTCCTTTGTTTGTAAAGGGGGTGTCTGTGGTTTCGATTCTCAGGTGAACGTTCTGGCAGAGAAATTTGAGGTTTTTATTTCTGAGCATGGCTCCTGGCAAAAGCCCGAGTTCCAGCAGCACTTGGAAGCCATTGCATATGCCCAGTACAATTCCTCCGGATAAGGAAAATTCCTTGACTTCCTGCATCAGGGGAGAGAATCTTGCTATGGCTCCGGATCTGAGATAATCTCCATATGAAAACCCTCCCGGAAGTATGACACAGTCTGCATTTTTTAGATCATGGTCTTTATGCCAAAGGAAGAAGGCCTCCTGTTTGAAAACATATTTGAGAACGTGCAGGGTATCGTAATCACAGTTAGAACCAGGGAAAACAACGATTCCGAATCTCATTTCAATGAGACTCCGTTGTGTATGGTTGTCATTTGAGGATTTCCCATTCAAACCGTTCTATGATTGGATTCGACAAGACTTTATGAGAAATTTCCGGTATGACTTTGTCTATTTCTTCCCTGGAAATATCATTCAGTTCCAATTCGAATACCTTTCCCTGTCTGACGTCTTTGATAAAATCATATCCAAGAGTGAGGAGAGCGTTTTTTACGGCCTGCCCCTGAGGGTCTAAAACACTTTCTTTAAATGACACTAACACCCTAACTTTCATCAGCAAACACCTTGTTAAAGATATAGTCAATTTTTGATAAATAGGTCTCGAGAGAAAAACATTCCTCTATTTCTTTCTCTGTAAGTATTTCTTTTATCTCAGGATCGGAAAGCAAAAGTTTTTTAAAATCCGTCTTCTGTTTCCAGGCCTTTAAGCTGTTGTTTTGTACAAGTCTGTAGGCATCTTCACGCGAAATATCTTTTTTGGTTAGAGCCAGTAAAACCTTTTGAGAGAAGACAAGACCCTGGGTCAGATTTATATTTTCTTTCATCTTTTCAGGATAAACATGCCAGTTGGTTATGATATCTGTGGTCTCTGCCAGTAAGAAATCAGTGATGATAAAGGTATCCGGGATTATGACCCTCTCAGCAGAGGAATGAGAAATGTCTCTTTCATGCCAAAGAGGAATGTTTTCAAGAGCGGTTTGGAGGTTGCTTCTAGCGATTCTGGCAAGCCCTGAAATCCTCTCAGCGCGTACCGGATTCCTTTTATGAGGCATGGCAGAAGATCCTTTTTGCCCTTTTGTAAAGGGTTCTTCTAATTCCAGGGCCTCTGTTTTCTGAAGATGCCTTATTTCCTGCGCTATTTTGTCGAGTGAGGTGCAGAGAAGTGCGAGCATGCTTATGACTTCCGCATGTCTGTCTCTCTGGAGAATTTGAGTTGATACATGAGCGGGTTTGAGATTTAATTTTTTTAAAGCCTTTGCCTCGACTTTCGGGTCAAGGTGGATGTACGTGCCCACCGCACCTGCTATCCTGCCGCAGCTTATATTTTCCTTTGCCTGGATAATTCTTCTTTGATGCCGCTTGACCTCTTCATACCAGACCAGTATTTTCACCCCAAAAGTAATAGGCTCCGCATGGACGCCGTGGGTTCTTCCTATTATGGGTGTGAATTTGTATTTGAGGGCTTGCTCTTTAAGCGTCTTTTTGAAAAGTGACAGGTCTTTGAGAATCTCGTCGAGCGCTTCTGTTATAAGGAGAGAAAGAGCTGTATCTACGACATCATATGAAGTCAGCCCCAGATGTATGTATCGAGAGTCTTTTCCAACATTTTCAGCAATGGATGTAAGAAAAGCGACCACGTCATGTTTGACTATTTTTTCTATCTCATCAATTCTTTTTAATGAGAAGTCAGCTTTATCCTTTATTCTCTTAAGAGCTTCAGAAGGGATTTCGCCCAGTTCATTCCATGCTTCACAGACAGCAAGTTCCACTTCAAGCCATTTTTTATATTTGTTCCTTTCGTTCCATATGGCTCCCATTTTGGGTCTTGTGTACCTTTTTATCATGCTGCAGTCCTCATGTTGGGATGACTCAGAATCATAACAACTCCTTTATTTCATGTCAATTGCTTTGCCCTCATTTGTCATTTTAAACTTAAATCTTATCATCCAGGCTAGACCAGCGCCCTTTTAGTTTATAAATGACAAATTTGGATTTGGTTCTGTTAGCTAAACTTTAAATCTGTCAAAATCAGTCCACTTTTAATTCTTATCTGACAAATTTGGATTTGGTTCTTGACAAAAAATAATTATTAGGGTAGCATTTCCGATGCGTTGGTTTATTTCCAAAATATGGATTTCGTGTAGAGACAGGTAGGTACAAAAAATAAGAACTTTTTCT
>JAGGYH010000056.1 GCA_021162615.1 Candidatus Aminicenantota bacterium | reverse complement strand
GAGCAGATTTTTCAGACGCTCTTTCTGGTCGGCCAATCTTTTGAACTGCACGACCAGAGGCTCAGTCCTGCCGATGATCAAATCTATCTCCCCCTGGCGTAGAGCTTTTACAATGGCTTCGGCCCGGAATGTAACCGCCTGGTTTTGGCGCCCCTGCTTCGTACAGCAGCAATCTCCGTACGGCTTTTAATGGATTGAGACTGCTTTAATTTCAGAAGATCCATGTCCATCTCTGCTTTTTTTAAGGAGGCCCGGAGATGCGCCGTTTCGGATTCCATGGCAGTCTTTAAGCGTTCTATCTCCAGCTCTTGAGCGGCGATCTCGGCAGCCACACGTTGGGCCTCGGCTGCATCCTTCATCTCTTGGATCTGGCGTGCTGTTCCTGTGAGCACTTCACCTGTGCCCATATATATATCCTTGATTTGGATTCCCTTGTGTGTGATTATGAATTCCCACTGTTTATTCGAATGGCCTGATCCGCGGGACTTCAGCACCTCCAGCAAACGGTTGGTTTCTCCTTGCTCTTTTACGTATTTAAGGAAAACCACTGTGTCCACCATGGAAGAAATGCCGTTTCCGGATATCTCCAATATCTCCGGGGAGCCTGAGGTCTGGTTAATCATCAAAACGGTCACTCCCTGCTCCTTGCAGTTGTTGAGCAAGCGTGTCAAGTATTCAAAAGAAGCCCTTTTGCTTCCCATGCGCTCACAGGCTGAAATGGCATCGACAACGACGTGCTTAGGGCCGAATTCATTGAGCCGGACCATGAACCGTATCAGATGTTCTTCGGCCCCCATGGCTTCAGGCATGCTGGTCAGGAATTCTAACAGGCCTGATTCAGCATGAGGCCGAAGGTCCACTCCTGCATTCAGCATATTTCCAATCATGGCCGCTTCTGATTCCTCAAAACCCACATAAAGAACCTTCTCACCGCGCTGGCAGGCTGCATCAGTGAAGATGCTGGCCAATAAGGATTTCCCCGTGCCGGGCAGGCCGGCAAGCAGAACGCATGAGGCCCGAAAATATCCGCCGTCCAGGATGGAATCTAACCTCTTGAGGCCCGTAGACATCTTTTTCCCAAAAGGTTTGTGCCTTAGTCCCACCGTCGAAATCGGCGCTACATGCAGACCTGATGGTGTGATCACATAGGGGTATTCGTTTCGGCCGAACCCGGAACCTCGGTATTTAACCACCTTCAGTCTCTGTGTACTCACCTGATCAACAGCCTGCGTGGTTAGGCTGATCACGCAGTCGCTCATGGAATCGAAAAAAATATCAAAGGAAGGAACAGTTCCCTGATTTATGGGCCGGATGGTCATGATGGCCGTCAAGCCGGAAGCCCGAAGCCAGTTGTTGAGAACATGCATCTCATTTCGTACCTGCTGTGGTGTCTCGAACAGGCGCAGAACGACATCCAGGGCGTCAATAGCAACACGCTTGGCTCCCATGTCCTTGCTTTTTCCGGAAACGGCGGCCAGAAGCCCTTTAAGACTGAAATCGCCGCTCACCAGCATGTCTGGTTTGACATGCCCGCCTAATAAGAACAGGCGGTTCTCCTGTTCCAGGCCGGCCAAGTCCCATCCCAGCGTGGCGGCGTTCTGCCGGAGCTGCTCGATAGGTTCCTCAAATCCGACAAAGATTCCCGGTTCGCCGGCTAAAGCGCCCCTGTAGAGAAACTCTAATCCCAGTATTGTCTTGCCAGATCCCGACCTTCCTCTAATAACCGTGGTGCGGCCCTGAGGCAGCCCCCCTTCCAGGATTTCATCCAGCCCAGGGATGAAAGTCGGAGCTTTTGCCAATGCTGATGACAATTTATTTTTTTTCATATCATGCCTCCGAGAGCAGGTTTTTTATCCTATTCCCAGTTATCCCCAACGAAAGGCCTGAATTTCAAACGCGGATATGATTTTTGGAGCGCTCTCCGGCATAAATATTCTGATTGTACTGCATTTTTTAGTATACCTAGACATTAAATCTCTCTTATCTTTTAGTACAAGTGAAATACCCATTTGTTGAGAATGTTTGATTTTCTTATATCAACTCCATATCTATGTGTCAAGATTTATATGTCAAGCAAGCGGGATTCTTTCATGCTGGCTCATTTGCTGCGTACGGACTTAATTCCTGAGATCTACAAACAAAGTCCTCGGAATCAAGCCTATCAGAGAGTTTTACGTCAGAGGGCATTTTATATTGGCGGTACAACAAGGACAAAGAATAAGATACGGGCGATTTTAGCCCAGCAAGGAGAAATGCAAAAGTACCAAGAAAAAAGGGAAAAAGAGAGGAATAGGTATTGTGTCACTTTTTCATTTATAATATAGTATTTGAGTCATGGCCAGATTATTCGAATATCAAAGCAAAGAGCTACTGAAACAAGCGGGAATCCCCATACCCGATGGTATGGTGGTGTCGTCGGCCGAAGAAGCGGCAGAGGCAGCCGCAAAATTGGCCAAGCCGGTGGTGCTGAAAGCCCAGGTGTGGGCCACAGGCCGTGCGGAGAAGGGAGGGATTAAATTTGCGGACTCTCCCGAAGAGGCTTCTGCCGCAGCCAGGGAAATGTTCGGGTTGAAGATAAAAAATCTATCCGTTGAAAAAATCCTGGTTGAAGAGAAGATCGATATCGAATCCGAATATTTTGCAGGCCTTGTGATCGATGATGCGGAGAAATCTCCGGTTATGATCTTTAGCTCCATGGGAGGGACCGGGATCGAGGAGACAGCCGGAGAACACCCGGATAAAGTAGCCCGGGCCTCTGTGGATGTGCTCAAAGGATTCCGGGAGTTCGAAGCCAGGGATTTGATCCGCCGCACAGGGATATCCGGAGGGATACTCACCCGGCTTTCCCGCACTCTGGCAAAGTTTTATATTGTGAGTCGAAAATACGATGCCCGGTCCGCGGAGATGAATCCTCTGGTCCTCTCCAAACAGGGAAAGGTTTATGCGGCAGACTGCCATTTCGTGGTGGATGATTACGCTGTGTTCCGGCATCCGGATCTGGGCATTGAGGTGGCCCGGGAGTTTGACAGGCCGGCTACAGAGCTTGAAAAGATCGCCTACCTGGTCGAGAGAAACGATCACCGCGGCACTTTTTATTTTTTCCAGATGCTGGATGATGTAGATGAAAAGGAAAATGCCATAGGGTTTAACGGCGCCGGAGGAGGGGGCAGTATGATGTCCATGGATGCTGTGCTGGACCGGGGATTCAAACTGGCCAACTACTGTGATACAAGCGGCAATCCCTCCGCATCCAAAGTCTACAGGGCCGCCAAGGTCATTCTTTCCCAGCCCAATATCAAAGGTTATTTTGCTTCGGGTTCCGGTGTGGCCAGCCAGGAACAGTTCCATTCGGCCCGGGGACTGACCAAAGCCTTTGGGGAAGAAAAGATAGAGATCCCGGCTGTGCTGCGGCTGGGAGGAAATTTCGAGGAAAAAGCCATTGAGATCCTTCACACGTATCTCAAGGATATTCCGGGGAAAATAGAGGGCTACGGAAGAGATGATGCTCCTGAATTTTGTGCAGAGAGGATGAAAAAATTGATAACGGAAAACCATTTCCTCCCTCATAAGGTAAGGCCGGTCACAGAACCTGAAATAAAAGAGAGTGCTTATTCTTTTAAAACAGTGACCGGAAAGATCCATATTGACCACGAAAAATGCGGCCGCTGCGCTACAAAGGGATGCGTGGAAGCCTGCTCTCCGGGGATATTAAAGCTCGAAAACGAGAAACCGGTTCTTGCCATAAGCAGGGAGGAGGCTGAAAAAGGAAAATGCACGGAATGCCTGGCCTGTGAGATTTTCTGCACGTATCATGAGCAGAATGCCATCTTTATCCGTCTTCCCATTCCGGGCCTTAAGGAATACAGGGAAAAAGTCATCAAAGAGCAGGAAACAAAATGAATAATGAACACATCGCCATTTTTTTATAAATAGGTCAAGGAAACCTGATTTATTCACAAGTCGAGGTTGCAGCAGATGCGAGGCGCAGGGTATGAAGCTGTGGTCCTTCACCGCGAATGCCCTGTAACAAAGCAGATGCTGTGAGATCGGCTCGCCTGAAAGGTAAAAAAATGGCGATTAATATTAAAAATCGTAACAGGAAGAATGTTCAGATAATGGTTCTAAAAAATATCTTGTATATCGCTGAAACAAAATGAATAATGAACACATCGCCATTTTTTTATGAATAGGTCAGGTTAGATGTCTATACTAGTTAATGAACAATCCAAAGTCCTGGTTCAGGGTATCACGGGACGCGAAGGAATGGTGCGGACCCGCT
This sequence comes from Candidatus Aminicenantota bacterium, assembly GCA_021162615.1. Classification (GTDB taxonomy): domain Bacteria; phylum Acidobacteriota; class Aminicenantia; order Aminicenantales; family Aminicenantaceae; genus WJMT01. The sequence continues at coordinate 6,530 of JAGGYH010000056.1, read as the reverse complement.
TGATGAAGGATTACGGAACCAATGTCAGAGCCGGCGTCACTCCGGGGAAAGGCGGACAGGAGGTCTACGGAGTGCCTGTTTTTGATTCTGTCAAACAGGCCAGGGAGGAATGCGGTGATTTTGATATCAGTGTGGTGTTTGTTCCTGCTTTTCTTGTGAAAGATGCAGCGCTTGAAGCCTTTGATGCGGGTGTGAAGCTCGCGGTTCTCATCCCGGACAGAGTCCCCATAAATGATGTCCTGGAGCTCGCCCGTGTTTCAAAACAGGAGGGAGCCCGGTTTGTAGGGCCCAACACCCTGGGCCTAGTAAGCCCCGGAAAAGCGGTCCTGGGCATGATCGGAGGAAGAGCTGAAAGCGCCAGGGAATGGTTCCGCCCCGGCTCCATCGGAGTGAGCTCCCGGAGCGGCGGCATGACTTCAGCGATCTCTTATTATCTGACTCAGGCCGGACTGGGGCAGAGCACCATCATCCATGTGGGAGGAGATGCTGTGGTGGGATTGTCTCATCCCGAAGTGCTTCTTCTTTTTGAGGAGGATTCCGAGACAGAGGTAATGGTGATGTTCGGGGAGATCGGGACCACACAGGAGGAAAGAGTAGCGGACCTTGTATCCGGAGGCCGCATCCGAAAGCCCATAGTGGCTTACATCGGAGGAAAGGCTGCCAAATCAGGGACCCGGTTCTCTCACGCCGGGGCCATTGTGGAAGGCTCCAGAGGCTCTCATGAGTCCAAAGTTGAGCTTTTGAGAGAGGCCGGCGTCCATGTGGTGGATGTCATTTCCGATATTCCCAAGAAAGCCGGTCAATTACTTAAAGAAAGGGGGGAGAAGAGATGAGTGAGCTTCACTGGAAAACAGCGATTTCCGAGGTCGGTCCCAATAAGGTCATGGTCAGAGGATATCCGGTCGACCAATTGATCGGAAAGATCTCCTTTTCTCAGGCTATCTACCTGGTGCTCAAAGGGGAGATGCCCTCTGAGGAAGTGGGAAAGCTCATGGATGCCATTTTTGTCTCTTCGGTTGACCACGGAGCCAGCCCCCCATCAGTGCTTACGGCCCGGACCGTGGCATCGACCGGAGCTGAGATGAACTCAGCAGTGGCTGCCGGTGTGCAGGCCATCTCCAGATACCACGGCGGCGCCATTGAAGAAGGAATGAAACTCTTTATCGATATAAACAATAGGGTGAAAGATACCGAAAAGCCCCTGGATGATGTGGTGTTGAGTGTTCTGGAGGAGATGAAGGCAAAGAAAAAGAGGGCATCCGGTTTCGGGCACCGTTTTCACACGCAGGACCCGAGGACAAAAAGGCTGTTTGAGCTTGCCGGGGAACTGGGACTAGCCGGAGTGCATGTGGCAGCAGCCAGAGCTGTGGAGAAAGGATTGAAACAGGTCACGGGAAAACATCTTCCCATAAATGTGGACGGGGCCATTGCCGCGCTTTTATGCGACCTGGAGATCCCTCCGGAGATAGGAAATGCCTTTTTTATCATATCCCGGATGGCCGGACTGGTCGCGCATGTCCATGAGGAGAAAACCAGGATGAGACCCATGAGAAAGATCCATCCTACGGATTTCGAGTATGACGGGCCCTCTGAAAGGAAGCTGTAAATGCCAAAAAAATTACTGTCTCTTATGCCGGAATTTCAGATGATCACAGACAAAAAGCTCAGGGAAGTGACCATAGAAGTATGGCGCAAGGCCATGGAAAAGGGAAAATGGAGCGTCGAAGACCTGGAGGAGATGCCGTTTACTCTGCTGATAAAGGGGACTCCGGTCAATATCATCAAGCACACAAGAGCGGTCACGCTTTGTTCCGTGCGGATAGCGGATGTTCTTCTGGAAAAATACGGAGAGCAGATCTCCATCAGCAGGGACATCCTCCTTTCAGGAGCTCTTCTTCACGATGTGGGAAAACTCTTTGAGTATGAAAGGAAAAACGGGGAGTTCGTCAAAAGCAGGGAAGGGGAGCTTTTGCGCCACCCCATATCAGGAGCCGCCTTTGCCAGCCGGTTTGATGTGCCGGATGAGGTGCTCCACATCATTGCCGCCCATTCCAAAGAAGGGGAGGGGGCCCGCAAAACCGTGGAGGCTGTGATCGTAAATCATGCTGATTTTGTCAATTTCGAAAGCTTAAAGATGTGATCCTTTGGAGAGCATGATGGGAAAGACTTTTTCGGAGAAAGTTTTATCCGCGAAAAGCGGGAAAGACGTGCGTGCCGGGGATATCGTCACCGTATCCCCCGATTATATTCTCTCTCATGATAATTCGGCGGCCATCATAAAAAAATTCAGAATGTTCGGAGTGGAAAGAGTCAGCCGCCCAGAGAAGATCGTGATCGTTCTGGACCATGTGACTCCCGCGTCTTCGGAAAAATACGCCCAGAACCACAAGGAGATCAGGGAATTCGTCAAAGAGCAGGGCCTCTCCCATTTCTTTGATATCAATAACGGGATTTGCCATCAGGTGTTCTGCGAGCAGGGATTTGCTCTTCCCGGAAAGCTCATTGTGGGTTCGGATTCTCACACCACAAGCTACGGATCTCTGGGAGTTTTCTCCGCAGGCATAGGGAGGACCGAGGCAGCCAGTGTCTGGGCCACGAATGAGATATGGCTCCGGGTGCCAGAGACCATAAAGATTGAGCTTTCAGGAAAGCTTAAGCCCGGAGTGAGTGCCAAAGACGTGATACTGAAGATCATAGGGGATAACGGGGCGGACAGGGCCAACTACAAAGCTGTTGAATTTATAGGTCCGGCGGCCCAAGAATTCAGCATTTCTTCCCGGTTTGTCCTCTGCAATATGGCGGCGGAGATGGGGGCTAAAAACGGATATTTTCCGGCGGATAAAACCGTGGAGGAATATCTGAGCTCAATAACCGGAGAAAAGATCGAACCTGTTTGTTCGGACGAAGATGCCTCGTTTGAGTCTGTGCTGTCCTATGACCTTTCTCTTATAGGACCCCAGGTCGCCTGCCCCCATACCGTGGATAACGTTAAGCCTGTAAGCGAAGTAGAGGGGCTGGCCTTTGACCAGGGGCTTATCGGGACCTGCACGAACGGAAGGCTGGAGGACCTCAAAGAGGCAGCCTCGATTCTCAAGGGGAAAAAGATTGCTCCTTCTGTCAGAGTGATTGTGGTGCCGGCATCAAGACAGGAGTATCTTAAGGCTTTAAGAGAGGGTGTTATGGAAACACTTATTGAGGCCGGATGTGTGGTGCTGAATCCCGGGTGCGGGCCGTGTCTGGGCGCTCATCAGGGTGTCCTAGCTCCCGGGGAGAGAGCCTTGAGCACAGCCAACCGGAATTTCAGGGGAAGGATGGGAAGCCGCGATTCTGAGATCTATCTGGCTTCTCCGGCCACAGTGGCGGCTTCTGCGGTTGGAGGGAAACTCTGCGACCCGAGGAAATACCTATGAAAAAAGGAAGAGTCTGGAAATACGGGGATGACGTCAATACGGATGTGATCTTCCCCGGAAAATACACCTACACTCCCATGGAACCGGAGGAGATGGCGTCCCATGCGCTCGAGGATCTGGACTCTGATTTTGCTTCTCAGGTCAGAGAGAATGACGTCATTGTTGGGGGCCGGAATTTCGGCTGCGGAAGTTCCAGGGAACAGGCGGCTTCGTGTCTTAAATATGCCGGAGTGCAGGCTGTTGTAGCCCAATCATTCGCCCGGATATTTTTCAGGAATGCCGTCAATCAGGGCCTTCCCGTGATTATTTCAGAAGAGGCTCCGGACAGATTGGAAAAGGGAGAGGAAGTGAGTATTGATTTTCAAAGGAATGAGATCATCACACAGAGAGCAAGGATCCCCTTTGCTCCTCTTCCGGATTCCGTGCAGAAAATCCTGGATGCCGGAGGATTGGTGCCTTACACCAAAAAGAAGATCGGGAGAGATAAGTCTTAAATTGTGAAAGGAAAGACAAAAGGTAAAAAAGGAGAACAGAATGGCCAAATATAAAATAGCGGTTCTTCCCGGCGACGGGGTCGGAAAGGACGTTGTGGAAGCAGCCATGATCGTGCTGAGAGAGATCAAGTTTGATGCGGAATATATAGAGGGTGATATCGGATGGGAGTTCTGGTGCAAGGAAGGAAACCCTCTTCCTGACCGCACCATAAAGCTTCTCAAAGAAACCGATGCCTGCCTTTTCGGAGCCATCACTTCCAAGCCCAAGGAGGATGCGGATAAGGAGCTGGATCCCTCACTTAGAGGAAAGGGATTCGTTTATTTCAGCCCCATAGTCCGGCTGAGGCAGGAGTTTGACCTTTACACCAATTTAAGGCCGTGCAAAGCGTATCCGGGAAATCCTCTCAACTACAGGGACGATATCGATCTGGTCATTTTCCGTGAGAACACGGAAGGTATGTATGCCGGAGTAGAATGGCATCCCATTCCGGAGGAAGTGAAAAAAGCCTTTTCCCTTCATCCTAAAATGAAAAAGTTCATGGATGTGCCCAATGAAGATATAGCGGTCTCCACACGCATTATGACCCGGAAAGCCTGCACACGGATTGTGAGAAAGGCTTTTGAGTATGCCCGGGAGCACGGCAGGAAATCCGTCACCATGGTCGAAAAGCCCAATGTTTTGCGGGAGACGGGCGGTTTTATCCTGGATATAGCACGAAAAATAGCCGGAGAGTATGAAGATGTGGAATTCTGGGAAGCCAATGTGGATGCCATGGCCATGTGGCTTGTGAAAAATCCGCAGGACTATTCGGTTCTGGTGGCGGAGAATCTGTTCGGGGATATCATCTCAGACCTTGCAGCCCAGCTGGTCGGAGGCCTTGGATTTGCCTGCAGCGGAAACATAGGAGATGACTATGCTGTGTTTGAGCCCACCCACGGCTCCGCTCCCAAATACACGGGTATGTACAAGGTGAATCCCACAGCCACGCTGCTGGCCGTGAAAATGATGTTTGACTGGCTGGGGGAAGACGAAAAAGCAAGGAGGCTGGAAAAGGCGGTTGCCGAAGTGATCAAAGAAGGAAATGTAAGGACCTATGACCTGGGCGGAACATCCTCCACACTGGATATTGCAAGGGCTGTGGCTGCGAAATTCTCTCTTATTTGAAAGTTATATGATAATCCACCTTACTGGCCATGTAAGGTGGATTATCACTTGCCCCTTTGTAGTGTAAGTAGATAATATTATAGTTTACAAGCAAGAGCTGTAATTATATTGCTTTTGGGTCGCAAATTACAATATGTCCACTTTCACAGTCTAGAACACAAGGTACTAATTCAAAACCTCTATCTGGGCATTGAAGATATTCACCACATCCAGATAAAGAAGAGCACTTTAAAGGGCTTTGTAGTAAGAACGAGGGCATAATCAGGGTTGATAGAACAAAAGCTACAACTAATGTCGACGTTATAATTCTTTTTTTCAAAATAATCACCTCCTTTTTTTGTATTAATTATCGGTACCGAATATTGCTAACTGAACTTTTTCGGGGGATGATAATAAAATTAAAAAGGATAGGCCTCCATTTATTTCCATTGTTTTAAACCCCCGAAGGTCTATAATGTCTTCATAAATTTGGCTGTAATATACGTTACATATTTTCCCACTCGTTTCTAATTCTAGAATTTCAATTCTGGGTAAATGCAGCAAAAGAAAGATTTTATCGCCATAACAGTCTATTCCGGCAATCAATCTTGGTAGATTGATTATTCCAGGTACTGGATTTGTAAAATTTTTATCATAATTGTACTTTTCTAATTCTTCCAGTATTGGAAATTTAACCCTTATATTCCTTTTAAGATTTCCGTCATCTGAATAAATATTTATTATCGGGTAGTGTTTAAATGCAACCAGGATTTCACTTTTGTTTTGAGATAAATAAGCTCTGCTATCAATGGAGAACTGATTTTGATTAATTCTTTTTCCAAAAGATTGGGAAATTTTCCCAAATGAATTATATCGGATGACTAAAGGTTTTTCTTCATCGTTTCTTTCATAAAAACCATCGATGCAGTTTGCGTATATATTTTTGTTTCTTATTAGGATATCATTTAGAGTATTAAATATTTTAAATGATCTTAAAAATTCACCATTTGTATTGAATATTTGTATCCTTCCTGAATCCGTGACATATAGTTCTCCTCCTTCTGAAGAACCAATTTGACCGGCTCTTGAAAACTCACCCGGTCCTTGTCCTCTTCTCCCAAATTCAGAGATATATTCAAGCTCTAAAGAAAGATTTACTACTTTACCTGTACGATTATCAACAATGAATATATGTTTATTATTATAAACACACAAATCAACAGGATAATTTAGATAATATCCCTTCTTTTCATCCTGAGGCTTGGGAAATATTTTCAACATGCTAAGCATTCCCCATTCCTTTTTCACTTCATGATGTTTCATTAATTTTTTTTTTATGTCTGAATCTGAAAGATGTTTTTTCTGTGTTGAAGTATATAAAAAACTATTGGAGTTAATTAAGATTATTTGAAGTAAAAAAAATCCAAATATTTTTATTATTTTCACATCAATCCCCCTTAATAGATTTAATATGTTCTAAAG
>JAGGYH010000125.1 GCA_021162615.1 Candidatus Aminicenantota bacterium | reverse complement strand
CCCCGAATCATCAAGAAAGACCACTACGAAATTTGGTGGTTTCCTGGTTTTTGGTTTATGAGTGCAGGAAAGCCCCTGCGCTGCCACGAATAGAGCCATTGCTTTTAAGAAATCCCTTCTTGTCTGGATGAATGACATGGTTTTCTCCCTTAAATCCAAAACATACCCCATCTTACACATAAAAAACAAATCCGGTCAAATGATAAAAACAAAATCAGCCATTTTTAAATTTGTTCAGGTTAAAATAGTTGACGAAAATCGTTTTAAACATTACAATTTTTATCTTTAATGAGAGCATTTATAAAATTCATAAAATACGTACTGCCGGAACACACCCCTTCTGCAGTCAGCCTCATCAAGAACATGTCTGTGTTTCTGTTGCTTTTCTGTTTTTTAGTTGATCCCATTGCCAGAAACTTAACATGGCTGCATTACAGAAAAGCAGTTGTTAAAAAAGAAACCCAAAGACAAATTGACGAGGGGATGGACAAAAGCAAGCTGGTAGTACTTAAATTCTCAAAAGAAGAAACAAAGACAAAACTTCGCTGGGAGCACGCCAATGAATTTGAATACAACCACAAGATGTATGATATCGTGGAAATAAAGACCGTGGGTGATACTGTTTACTACCGGTGCTGGTATGACCATGAAGAAACCGTTTTGAACAGACAGTTAGAAGAACTTGCCGGTCATGTATTGGGAAATGACCCCGAGTTCAAAATAGCTGTAACGCTTCAAAAGCCTTTTACTGAATCTTTGTACTGTCTGTTTTCTTTTGATTATGATATCCCTGCTCCCGAATTATTAAAGAAGCAGTCTGGTTTATTTTTATATTCATTCTCTCAAATCATTCTACAGCCCCCAACACCTCCGCCTCAATCAAGTCTAAGGAACCATTCGTTTTTTATGTAAGCCTGATACCTAAAGTCATTGAGGAATCCGGGCTTACTGTCTCTATCCCCATTGATCCTTGTATTTAACCTGGATTGAAAAGGAGTATACAAATAAAATGAGAAAGATATGTTTTATATTTTTGTTGTTTGGGCTCTCATATGGTGCTTATTCCCAGACAATAACGATAAAAGATCAGAAAACTCTAGAGCCGATTGAATTGGTCTCACTGACATGTGAAAATCCCAAAACAGTCATTCAAACAAACGAAGATGGTCAGGCCGATATCTCGGCTTTAAGAGGGGCTGAAAAAATAATCATTCACAGAATCGGCTATAAAACAATAGAGAAAAGTTTTTCCGGCCTCGAAGCATTATCCTTTGAACTGTACATGGAATCTAAACCGTTTGATCTGCATAAAATAGTCGTTTCCGCTACACGATGGCGGCAGACTTCAAGCGATGTTCCGTCAACTATTACTTCGATAACACAAACTGAGGTGGAGCTGCAGAATCCGCAGACAGCCGCGGATTTATTGGGTGTTTCGGGTAAAGTATTCATTCAGAAAAGCCAGCAGGGAGGGGGCAGTCCCATGATAAGGGGATTTGCCACAAAACGGCTGCTTTACAGCGTAGACGGTGTGCGAATGAACACAGCCATATTCCGCGGAGGAAATATTCAAAATGTCATATCTCTAGATCCGTATGCAACGAACAACACCGAAGTGTTTTTTGGCCCCGGAACAGTGATTTATGGAAGTGATGCCATTGGCGGAGTGATGAATTTTCAAACACTCTCCCCACAGTTTTCGCTTTCAAATAAAAAGCCCTTGATAACAGGAAAAGCTATAGCCCGTCATTCATCGGCAAATAATGAGAAAACAGGACATTTTGATGTAAACGTAGGATGGGAAAAATGGGCGTTTATATCAAGCATCAGTTCTTTTGATTACGGTAATCTGCGTCAGGGCAGCAATGGACCTGATGATTACCTGAAGGCCTATTATGTTCAGCGCCAGGACGGAGTGGACAGAGTCATAACTCAGGACGACCCGCTCCTTCAGATCCCTTCGGCCTATTCTCAGAAAAACATGATGCAAAAGATCCGTTTCATGCCCAGTGAAAAATGGGAATTCCACTATGGATTCCATTATTCCGAGACTTCTCCCTACGGTCGTTATGACAGGCATAACCGCATCAGAAACGGCCTGCCTCGTTATGCTGAATGGAACTACGGTCCCCAGAAGTGGATGATGAACAACCTGAGCCTTACGCATAACGGAGCCAATGCTGTATATGACCAGATGACTCTTCGGCTGGCCCAGCAGTTATTCGAAGAAAGCCGCATTGACCGCTCATTGAACAAGCCAGAGAGAAATAACAGGACCGAAGAAGTGGAAGCTTATTCCGCAAATTTAGATTTCCTAAATACAACAAGCATTAAAAACACTTTATTTTATGGAGCGGAATATGTCATAGATGATGTGACTTCAACAGGCATTGATGAGGATATTGTAACAGGCACCAGCGTTCCCGGTCCGTCGCGTTACCCTCAGGCCGCATGGCAGTCCATGGCCTTATATATCAATGACCAGTATGAGTTATCAGACAGCTTCCTGCTGCAGGCTGGTTTCCGCTACAACCAGTATATTCTTGATGCTGAATTTGATACGACTTTTTACCCCTTTCCTTTTACAACGGCCCATATCAATAACGGCGCGCTTACCGGGACCTTAGGCGGAGTTTTCCGCCCGTCCGATTACTGGATCATAAGCGCAAACCTATCCACGGCGTTTCGCTCTCCTAATGTGGATGATGTGGGTAAAGTATTTGATTCTGAGCCGGGTTCTGTAGTGGTGCCCAATCCTGAGTTGGAAGCAGAGTATGCTTATAATGCTGATTTGAGCATTACCAAAGTATTCGGAGATGTAGCGAGGATCGACCTTGCCTGTTTCTACACATCAATTCAAAACGCAATGGTCAGGCGTGACTTCACGCTCAACGGCCAGGAATATATTATGTATGATGGTATTCTCAGCCGCGTACAGGCCATCCAAAACGCGGCTGCTGCAGCTGTATACGGAATTCAAGCATCATTTGAATTAAAGATTCCAGGCGGTTTTAGTTTATCTTCTGACTTTAACTATCAGAAAGGCGAGGAAGAGCTGGATGACGGCACTGTCAGTCCATCCCGCCACGCAGCCCCCTTTTTTGGAATCTCCCGTTTGGCCTATGATGCCCATAAACTCGAGCTGCAGCTCTATGCTGTTTATCAGGGAGAGCGCAGGCATGAAGATATGCCTGAAGAGGAAAAGGGGAAAACTGAAATATACGCGCTTGATGAAAACGGAAACACCTATTCACCTGGTTGGGCCACATTGAATTTCAAAGCTTTGTATCATATTAATGATTTTTTGAGCGTAAGCGCTGGTATTGAAAACATCACTGATAAGAGGTACCGCCCTTATAGTTCAGGAATATCCGGTGCGGGACGAAATTTTGTCATCTCGCTTAGGACGAATTTTTAGTACTTATTAAAAGAAAGCCTGCTGTATACCTCTGGAAAACAGCAGGCTTTTTATTATTTTGCATGTTTTTCAAACCAATCGATCATGCGCTTCAACACATCGACCCGATGCTTCTCTTCTCTTATTCCGTGCCCTTCACGCGGATAAACGACAAATTCCGCATCAACTCCATAGCGTTTTAATCCTCTATGGAACTGATAACATTGAGCAATCGGATCTGTGACGTCATTTTCTCCGCACAGGATCAACGTGGGAGTCTTTACGTTTTTAACATAAGACATGGGCGACCTTTCAATAAAAAGGTCAAGGTTTTCATAGGGGGTCCCCATGAACCATGTGTCATAAGCATTGATGGAATTTGACTCAGCTCCATACTCAAGAGCCAAATCGGTCATGGGTGCTCCGGATACAGAGGCTTTGAAACGTTTTGTCTGTGTTACAGCCCAGGCTGCCATATAACCTCCGTAAGACCACCCGCCTATTCCCAGGCGATCTGGGTCAGCTATCCCCCGCCGGATCAAATAATCGATGCCGGTCATGACATCCTTATAATCAGCACCGCCCCAGTCCTTGCGGTTCATAACCATGAATTCATATCCATACCCTATAGATCCCCTTATGTTCGGACAAAACACAGCAAAGCCTCGGGCTGCTAAAAGCTGACCCCATGAATTGAACCGGTCTGACCAGACACCGGTGGGCCCACCATGTATCAAGGCTACCAAAGGCATTCTTTTTCCTTCCCTGTATGAAGCCGGTTTCAAAAGAGCGGCTTCAATATCTACACCGTCAAAGCTTTTATACGTGAGGATTTCAGGATTTATAAGGTCAACATCGTCCCATTTTTCATTAAAATGGGATACCTTTCTAATCTTTCCTTCTCCCGTAGAAATCCATAGCTCAGGAGCTTGTACAGATGTTTCTCCGGTAAAAAGGAGAATATCCCGTGAAGCCACAAATGAGCCGGGCTGGACCTTGAATTTTTTTTGATCCTCTACTTTTCCATCCTGAGAAAGGGAGTAAAAGGTCCTGGTAAAACCGTTTGTGACCAGAGCTAAAATAGAGCCGTTTTCCTGCCATATATAAGAATTAAGAGGCCTGTCAATGGTGGAAGCTGTTATATTCCGGGCTGTTCCGTCTGAAAGAGAAAAGAGGTAAAGGTCATGAGAAGTGGGTCCGTCGCCACGCGAACCTATGAAGGAGATGGTTTTTCCATCAGGTGATATATTTATACTGCCAAAAGGACCTTCGGGCTGCATAATTTTTTTCATTTCGCCGTTTTGCACAGTGACCGAGTAAATCTTTTCTGTAAACAGCTCAGGCTGGGGATGATCTGTAGCTGAAATGATTATCTGTTTTCCGTCAGGTGCCCATATAAAGCTTGAAATACGCCACTTTTCATCGGTGAGCTTTCTTATCTTACGGGTTTCAATGTCCATAACGCTGAGATGAGAATTCCTTCTGTCCTTGTCAATGACACGGGCATCATTTTTTTCCTTTTTCATTTTTTCTTCTTCTTGAGTATCCGGCCGTGTAGATAAGAACGCAATGTGCTTGCCGTCAGGAGACCATTCAAAGGAACGGACACCGGTTTTGCTTTCGGTAAGGGGACGTGCTTCGCCTCCATCAGAAGGAATCAGGAAAACCTGTGTTTTCTCACCGCGCGACGATGAAAAGGCCAATGTTTTTCCGTCCGGAGACCATCGGGGATGGCTGTCCGACTTTTCTGAAGTCGTGAAAGGACGAAGCTCTCTTGTCGCCAAGTTCAAAGTCCATATGTTTCTCTTATATTTTTTTCCCTCAACTGGATGGGAGAGCACAAAGGCAACGTTGACTCCGTCCGGAGAAAGCTGGAGGTCTGACAGATTATACCTTTGCAGAACCATCTCGGGCGTCAGAGGTTTCTTTTGAGAATCGGTTTGTGAACAGGGGGAGGAACGGCTCATTAAGGGAAAACATACAAGCAGTAATCCTGCCACTAAGGCTTTTAACAGCGGAAAATTATTCTTTTTTTGTTTAGGGTGATTCATAGGCTGCTCCTCTCATTTGATACAATTCATATAAATCATACACATAATGGACAAATCCGGTCAATAGGGAATCCGCTTCATCCCCGCATTCAGAAGAATCCTGGATGGTGAGATTCAAGGTGCTCAAAAATGATTACCCAGAAGTTTTAAGTGCTGTCCGATTGAAAACCAGAGGACGGATCCCCATTAAATACAAAGACAGGCTTTTTTATGAGGACAGGATTTTTTGGGCTGATAGTTCTTTATTCATGGATCGCATCAGTGTTGATGCCGATTTTTTCCCCACTCTTGGTATGGAAATTGTCAAGGGCCGGAATTTCTCACGGGATTTCAGTACCGAT
>JAGGYH010000058.1 GCA_021162615.1 Candidatus Aminicenantota bacterium | reverse complement strand
GTACCTTCGTGATCGCTGCCGTTAATGTCGTCTTCCCATGATCCACGTGCCCTATCGTCCCTATGTTTAAATGCGGCTTCTTCCTCTCAAATTTTGCCTTCGCCATTGATTTACCTCCTAGTTCATTCTCCTTAATTATACAACTTAAAACTAATAAGATATTTTTCCCTCTATCCTCGCTACTATTTTATCCATTATTGAAGGAGCTGTGGGCCTGTACTCAAAAAATTCCATGGTAAACAGCCCCCTGCCCTGAGTAATTGTCCTAAGGTCAGTCGCATATCCAAACATTTCTGACATCGGGACAAAAGCTCTTACGGTCCGGGTCTTTCCTCCTGATTCCATGCTTGCTATCTTGGCCCTTCTCGAATTAAGGTCCCCGACAACATCCCCTAAATATTCCTCAGGAGTAAGCACTTCCAGACTCATTATAGGCTCAAGCAGTGTGGGCTGGGCCCTTTTGGCAGCATCTTTAAATGCCATGGAACCGGCGATTTTAAAAGCAATCGAAGTAGAATCTTCCTCATGAAATGAACCGGCAGTCAAAACAGCTTTGATTTGAGTCATGGGGAAACCTGCCAGCACGCCTGACTCCATAGCCTCTCTAATCCCATCTTTTATGGGAGAAATAAATTCCTTGGGGATAACGCTGCCTTTTGTCTCGTCCATAAACTCAAAATCCGTTCCTTCTTTACAAGGCCCGATCCTTATCTGGCAGTGGCCGTACTGACCCCGTCCTCCACTCTGCCGGATATATTTTCCCTCTCCCTCTGCTTCCTCTGTAATGGTTTCCTTGTATGCAACCTGAGGGTTCCCGAGGTTTGCTTTCACTCCGAACTCTCTTGACATACGTTCCATCAATATCTCCAGATGCAGCTCCCCCATTCCGTAAACAAGGGTTTGCCCGGTCATAGGGTCTTTCTTGATCTTAAAAGTAGGGTCTTCTTTAGCCAGTTTGTTCAGAGATTCGCTCAATTTCAAGTGCTCGCTCCTGGACCTTGGTTCGATAAAAGCTGAAACCACAGGTTCAGGGAACTCTATGGAAGAAAAAATGATGGGTCTGTTCCTCACGCTTAGAGTATCTCCTGTTGATATGACTTTTGTTGAAGTCAAAGCGGCTATATCACCTGTAAAGACCTCTTCAATATCCTTCCTTTTATTAGAATGCATCTCTAAAAGACGGCTGATTCTTTCTTCCTCCTCACTCGTGCAGTTATATACAGAAGATCCGACTCTGGTTTTACCTGAATATACACGAAAAAACGCCAGAGTCCCTGTATAGGGATCATTCATCACTTTAAAAACAAATGCTGAAAAAGGCTCGTCATCTGAAGGTCCTCTCTGCTCCACTGCTTTTGTTCTAGGATGGTATCCAATTACCGGAGGAACATCAGCAGGAGAAGGCAGATAATCGACGACCGCATCCAAAAGAGGATGGACTCCCTTGTTTTTAAACGAAGAACCGAACAGAACAGGGACAACCTGAAGAGATAAAGTTGCTTTTCTGATCGCTATTCGAATTTCCTCTTCTGACAGATCCTGACCTTCCAGATACTTCTCCATGATGGAATCACTCATATCACTCAAACCCTCAAGCATCTCTATTCTCTTTTGTTCCGCCTGTTCTCTGTATTCCGGAGGAATTTCTTCGACCTTATATTTCACTCCAAGAACGTCGTCGCCATATCGAATCTCTTTCATATGGACCAAGTCAATGACTCCCTGGAAATCTTCCTCTCTTCCTACCGGCATCTGAACAACCAGGGGTTTTATATTGAATCTCTCTTCCATCTGCTTGATCGCCCTTTCAGGGTTCACTCCGATCCTGTCCATCTTATTTATATAAGCTATCCTCGGTATCTTATACCGGTCCGCTTGTCTCCAAACTGTCTCAGACTGGGCTTCCACTCCCCCGACTCCGCACAGTATTATTATGGCTCCGTCCAGAACCCTGAGAGAACGTTCGACCTCTACTGTGAAATCCACATGCCCAGGAGTATCAATAATGTTGATCCGGCAATTCTTCCACCTGCATGCGGTTGCTGCAGACGTGATCGTTATACCGCGTTCCTGCTCCTGAGCCATCCAATCCATAACCGCAGTCCCCTCATCAACTTCCCCCATCTTGTGGGTAATGCCGGTATAGAACAGGATACGCTCTGTAGTGGTAGTCTTCCCCGCATCGATATGCGCCATGATCCCAATGTTTCTGACTCTTTCTATCGGATCTCTTCTCTTCAAATTCGAACTCCATTTTTACTTTCTTAAATCCTAAACTCAATGCGAATCAGACTACCATTTATAATGAGCAAAAGCTCTATTAGCTTTTGCCATTCGATGGGTATCTTCTCTTTTTTTAATGGCTCCGCCTTTATTATCGGCAGCATCCATTATTTCTCCAGACAATTTGTCCACAAAAGATTTCCCCGGCCTTTGTTTTGAATAGGCAAGAAGCCATCTTATTGCCAGCGAAGTAGCTCTTTTTTCATCGACTTCTACCGGGACCTGATAAGTGGCTCCTCCCACTCTCCTTGATTTTGTTTCCAAAAGAGGCCTTATGTTATTAACAGCCTTTTCATAGGTCTTTAACGGATCTTCCTTGGTGGTTTTTCTAATTTTTTCCAGTGATTCATATACAATACGGGCGGCAAGACTTTTTTTACCGTCGACCATGACACCATTAATGAGCTGAGATATAAGGGTACTGTTAAAGAACTGATCCGGCGTTTTATTTCTTTTTTTAACTTTGCCTTTTCTGGGCATCTTACACTCCCTTATTCTCAAGCATTTTTCTGTTTCGGCTTTTTAGCCCCATACTTTGAACGTCCTTGTCCTCGGTTCTGTACCCCTTCGCAGTCAAGGGTACCTCTTATAACATGATAACGGACTCCTGGTAGGTCCTTGACCCGCCCTCCTCTAATAACAACAATCGAGTGTTCCTGCAGGTCATGACCGATTCCCGGAATATATCCGGTCACTTCCTTGTTGTTTGTCAATCTGATTCGTGCGACTTTTCTCATAGCAGAATTGGGCTTCTTCGGCGTGGTCGTAAAAACTTTTGTGCACACTCCTCTTTTTTGAGGGCATTTCTCCAGAGCAGGAGATTTCGTCTTGCTTTTTTTGCTCTTGCGTCCTTTTCTCACTAACTGGTTTACAGTAGGCAATAGATTACTCCTCTTTTAATAATAATCATGTTGTCATTAAATTCGGCTAAATCCGCTAAAACGAATGTTCGGATGATAGCAAACCTAGTCTGTTATGTCAAGGTTTTTAATATATTTAGAAAGATTTTTACTGGCTGATTTGAAGGTCGACTTCTTCCTGCTTTTTTCCCTCTTTCTCTTCCACCAATTCTACCAGCTGGTGAGCTTTGTATCCAGTACCAGCCGGAATCAATCTTCCCATAATTATATTCTCCTTAAGACGCCTTAGATGGTCAACTTTTCCATAAAGGCTTGCCTCTGTTAAAACACGTGTCGTCTCCTGGAATGAAGCCGCAGCGATAAAGCTGCTTGTACTCAAAGCACTTTTTGTTATTCCGAGGAGCAGCGGGCGTGCTTTAGCCGGCTTGCCGCCTTTTTCTATGACTTTTCTGTTCTCTTCCTGAAACACAAACTTATCAACTTTCTCATCAATGAGAAAATCCGTATCCCCCACTTCTTCCACTTTAATCCATCTCAACATCTGCCTGATAACAACCTCCATATGCTTATCGTTTATGGCCACTCCCTGAAGCCTGTAAACTCCCTGTATCTCTCTCAATAAGTATTCTGCAAGTTCCTTCTCTCCCAAAACACGCAGGATATCATGTGGATTCACAGGACCATCCATCAATGGGGTGCCTGCCTTTACTCTCTCCTTTTCCCCAACAATTACATGAGCCTCTTTTGGAATGAAATACTCTTTCTCGCCCCCGCGCTCATTTTCGACCGTTATCTTTCTGTTGCCTCTGACCAAGCCTCCGTAACTCACTATACCATCAATTTCAGATATGGTGGCCGGAAACTTCGGTCTTCTTGCTTCAAATAGCTCCTCAGCTCTTGGAAGACCCCCCGTGATATCTTTGGTTCTGGTGGCCTCTCTTGGGATCTTTGCCAGAACATCTCCCGCAAATATCTCATCTTCATCCTTGATTTCAAGATTAGCTCCTGCGGGAAGAAAATATTTCCTTAGCAATACCGGTTTCCCTTTATCATCCTTCTTCTTTTTATGGAGTATTAAAACCTGAGGCTGCATTTTATCATCTTTCGGATCTGTTATGACTTGAGTGATCAATCCGATAAATTCATCCTGAACCTCTTCCATTGTCAATCCCAACACCACATCGTGGAAATGAACTTTACCGGTTTCTTCGCTTATTATGTAGGTATTGAATGGATCCCACTCAGCAAACTGCTGCCTTTCTTTGACCTTATCTCCGTCTTTTATAAGGACTTGAGCTCCATAAGGGACCTGGTAATGTTCTATCTCTCTACCCCGATGGTCAAGGACGGCAATCCGGGCTGCTCGATTGACGACTATGATTTTTTTATCCTTATTGGTTACATACTTTAAATTATCGAATTTAATGATCCCTTCATTTTTTGCTTCAAGTTTTGACTTCTCTGCTCCTGCCATGGCGATTCCGCCCACATGGAAAGTTCTCATAGTCAACTGTGTGCCCGGCTCTCCGATAGACTGTGCAGCCTGGACTCCTACCGCTTCTCCCATTTCAACCAGCTTACCGCTTGTCATATCACGGCCGTAGCAAAGCTGACACACGCCTCTTTTTGACTCACAGGTCAAAACAGACCGGATTTTAATCTTTTCAATCCCCATGCCCTCCAGTCTCTGTGCCACCTCCTCTGTTATTTCCTCATTCACATCAACAATAACTTCATTCGTATCAGGATGAGTAACTTTCTCTAAGGAAATCCTCCCAACAATTCTGTCAATAAAAGGCTCGATGAGTTCTCCATTTTCAACAATGGCTGCCACCTGAACTCCTTTCATTGTGCCGCAGTCATATTCGTCTACTATGACTTCCTGGGAGACATCCACAAGTTTTCTGGTCAAATAGCCCGAATTTGCTGTTTTCAAAGCTGTATCAGCCAAACCCTTTCTTGCTCCGTTAGTCGAAATAAAATACTGCAGAACGTCCAAGCCTTCTCTCAGATTTGAAATAATAGGAGTCTCTATGATTTCACCCGAGGGTTTGCTCATAAGGCCGCGCATCCCTGCAAGCTGGCGGATCTGCTGTTTGTTTCCCCTGGAACCCGAATCAGCCATCACAAAGAGCGGATTGATTTTGTTGCTCTCAAAGCTGATTTTTTGCATATCTTCGATCATCACTTGAGACACTTTATCCGTAACGCTGCCCCAAACGCCTACGACTCTGTTGAATCTTTCTCTTGCGGAAATAACGCCTTCCTTATAAAGACTTTCAATTTCTTGTACTTCTTTTTGAGCCTTATCAACCAACATAGACTTCTCCGGAGGAGTGACAAAATCATCTATCCCTAAAGAAAATCCGGCGCTGCTTGCATACTTGAATCCAATCTCCTTCATATCATCCAAAACCTTTATGGTTCCTTCTCGGCCCAGTTTAAGGTAAATAAAATAAATAAGATTCTCGATTCCCTTCTTTTTCAATTTACCGTTCACAAAAGGTATTTCATCCGGGAAAATATCATTGAATATGATACGGCCCGGAGTTGTCTCCATAAGTTCATTATTAATTTTTTTCACTGGGCATGTCAGAACATCCTGGTCATCATAATAAGTTGACAGGTTCATGAAGGTTCCTCTCAACCTTGTTTTTATTTGTGCATGAAGGGCGACTTCCTTGTTTTCCAGCGCAACCAGCACTTCTTCCTTGGAGAAGAAAATCCTCCCCTCTCCTTTTTGGTCTTTCTGGGAAAGAGTGAGATAGTAACAGCCCAAAACCATATCCTGGCTGGGAATAGTCAGAGGGCGGCCATTAGCAGGGGATAAAATATTTCTGCTTGACAGCATTAAATTTCGGGCTTCGACCTGAGCTTCAACAGAAAGAGGCACATGAACGGCCATTTGGTCACCGTCAAAATCCGCATTGAACGCTGCACAAACCAGGGGATGAATCTGAATCGCTTTCCCCTCTACAAGAATAGGCTGGAAGGCCTGTATTCCGAGTCGATGAAGTGTCGGTGCTCGGTTTAGAAGGATGGGGTGTTCTTTTACAACCTGTTCCAGATAATCCCATACTTCAGGTCTTTCTTGTTCATGCCACTCCCGGGCGACTTTTACACTCGGCACCAAGCCTTCTTTTTCTAATTTATGAAAAATATAAGGCTTGAAAAGCTCCAGGGCCATCTTTTTGGGAAGCCCGCATTGATACAGCTTGAGTTCCGGGCCCACAACAATAACAGACCTGCCGGAATAATCGACTCTTTTTCCCAAAAGGTTTTGTCTGAATCTCCCCTGTTTTCCCCGTAAAGACTCACTCAAAGATTTTAAAGGCCGTCTGTTAGGACCCAAGTGAACCCTTCCTCTCCTTCCATTATCAAAGAGGGCATCGACAGCTTCCTGAAGCATTCTTTTTTCATTTCGGATAATCAGTTCAGGTGCTCTGAGCTCGATCAATTTTTTCAGCCGGTTGTTTCTGTTAATCACCCTTCTGTAAAGGTCATTAAGGTCAGAAGTGGCAAAACGACCTCCATCCAGTCTGACCAGGGGTCGTAAATCAGGAGGAATAACGGGAATCACATCAAGTATCATCCACTCCGGCCTATTTCCGGAATCTTTCAGCGCTTTAAAGACTCGAAGGCGCTTAGCAGCCCGAAGCCTTCTCTGCTTTGAAGTCTCTGTTTTCATCTTTTTCCTTAAAGAAGCGCTTTCCTTATCAAGGTCAATTTGTTCCAGAAGGGCCTTGATCGCCTCTGCTCCGATGGAAGCCTTAAATCCATCTCCATATTTTGACTGCGCCTCCTTATACTCTTCCTCGGTTAATATCTGCCTTTCCTTAAGAGGCGTATCTTCCGCATCGATTACGATATAGGATTCAAAGTAAAGCACTTTTTCAAGATCCTTGATTTTCAAGTCAAGCAGAAGACTTATTCGACTTGGAAGGCTTTTGGAAAACCATATATGAGCCACTGGAGAAGCGAGTTTGATATGTCCCATACGCTCCCGTCTTACACTGGAACGCGTGACCTCAACTCCGCATCTTTCACATATGATTCCCCTGTATTTCATGCGTTTGTATTTTCCGCAAAGGCACTCATAGTCGTTTATGGGACCGAATATCTTTGCACAAAACAGCCCGTCTTTTTCCGGCTTAAAGGTCCTGTAGTTAATAGTCTCGGGCTTGGTCACTTCTCCCCAGGACCAGCTCAGTATCTTTTCTGGGGATGCAATGCTTATTTTTACCTGATCAAAATCTACCTTAGGTCTTCCTCCCATTGAATGCCTTGTCTCCATTATTTTTCTCCTTTAAGGATTTTAGGGACATCAATACCCCAAGGAAGGACTTCCTCTTCTTCAATTTTTTCCAGCTCTATATTCAAGCACAGACTCTGAAGCTCTCTAATAAGAACATTGACCGACTCGGGAAGCCCGGGCTTAAAATCAAGGTCACCCTTTACAATCGCCTCATATATCTTTGCTCTTCCTTCCACATCATCTGATTTGGCTGTTAATAATTCCTGCAGCGTGAATGCAGCTCCATATGCTTCAAGAGCCCACACTTCCATCTCCCCGAACCTCTGGCCTCCAAACTGCGCTTTTCCTCCCAAAGGCTGCTGGGTAATCAAGGAATAAGGTCCTGTAGAGCGGGCATGTATCTTATCCTCAACCAAATGGTACAGTTTCATTATGTACATATAGCCGACAGTGACTTCACTGTCCAGTAATTCACCTGTTATTCCATCATATAAAGGAAATTTACCGCTTTCAGGAAGGCCGGCTTTCTTTAAAAGCTCTTTAATTTCTTCTTCAGATATTCCGTCAAACACCGGAGTTGAAACCCATATTCCAAGCTCTGCGGCAGCCCCTCCTAGGTGTGTTTCTAAAATCTGCCCCACGTTCATTCTGGACGGAACTCCAAGCGGATTTAAAATCACCTCAACAGTCCTTCCGTCCGGCAGATGAGGCATATCTTCTTCAGAAACAATCTTTGCAATGACTCCTTTGTTTCCATGCCTGCCCGAGACTTTATCTCCTACGGATAACTTTCTCTTCATGGCTATGTAGACTTTTACGGTCTGAATAACACCTGGAGACAGTTCGTCGCCTTTCTTCAGAGCATCGCATTTTTCTTTGAATACAGACTTTAAAGCTTCTATCTGTCGGTTTACCTTTTTCTTGATATCCGAAATTTCCTTCTCATGAGCCTCTTTGACCTTTATCTTGGCTGTTTGTTCAAGCGTCAGTTTCTTTAAAACAGAGGAAGTCAGTTTATCCCCTTTTTTGAGCTTTGTTTCGCCTATTTTAACCCCATTTTGAACTATGGAATTTTTTAAGATCGATTTGACCCTCCGCAGTTTTGCAGCATTCAATATGCTTATCTCATCATCAAGGTTTCTTTTCATCCTTTTGATTTCTTCTTTTTCAATAACTTTGGCTCTGGGGCCCTTTTCTATCCCCCGCCTTGAAAATATCTTTACATCTATCACAGTCCCTTCTATTCCTGGTGAACAGTACAAAGAAGCATCCTTCACATCCAGGGCTTTCTCTCCAAATATGGCTTTCAGGAGTTTTTCTTCCGGAGAGAGTTGAGTTTCTCCTTTAGGAGCGACTTTTCCTACTAAGATATCTCCGGGCTTCACTTTGGCCCCTATGCGAACGATTCCGTTTTCATCGAGGTTCCGGAGTAATTTTTCCGGGACATTAGGGATGTCTCTGGTTATTTCCTCTGGGCCCAGTTTTGTATCACGTGCGTCCAGGGTTTCTTCGGCTATGTGTAAAGACGTAAATATGTCTTCCTTTATTAATTTTTCACTGACAATAATGGCATCCTCAAAATTGTATCCCCTCCACGGTATGAACGCGCAAAGGACATTTCTGCCTAACGCCAGCTCTCCTTTATCCGTACATGAGCTGTCGGCCAGTATCTGCCCTTTCTGGACTCTGTCTCCTTTTCTTACTATAGGACGGTGGTTTAAACATGTGTTTTGGTTGGTCCTCAGACTCTTCGTCAGCAAATAAAGGTCTGTGCCCACATCATAAACTTTTCCGTTTGTTTGTTCATCGATACGAACTAATATTCTTTCTGCATCCACAAACTCTACAACTCCGGAGCGTTTGCATATCACCACATCACCGGAGCCTTTGGCAATCAGGTGTTCGATCCCAGTTCCTACCCTGGGCGCTTCCGGCTTTAACAAAGGGACAGCCTGCCTCTGCATGTTAGATCCCATTAAGGCACGGTTTGCATCATCATGCTCAAGAAAAGGAATCAATGAAGTTGAAAGAGAAACCAGCTGTTTCGGTGAAACGTCGATGTAATCAACCTTTTCTTTAGGAATGACCTTATACTCTCCTTTTTGTCTCGCATTGATAAGATCCCCTAGAAGATATCCCTTTTCATCAATAGGAGAGTTCGCCTGGGCAATGATATGATTTTCTTCCTCCCATGCCGTTAAATAAAAACAGTACGGCTCAAAAACCGGAAGGCTCTTGTTCTTTGCTTTCTTTATTCGTTCAATCTCCTTTTCCAGCTCTACCTTTTCTATCGTATCATCCATCTTAAAACGGCTGTCTCCGGGATGAATGATCTTGTAATAATCAAGAACTCTTCCGTCCTTCACCTTTCTATAAGGTGTCTCAATAAACCCGAATTCATTGACTCTCGCATAGCTGCTGAGAGAGGAGATAAGGCCTATATTAGGTCCCTCCGGAGTCTCTATGGGACATATTCTTCCATAGTGAGAGGCTTGAATATCTCTTACCTCAAAGCCTGCCCGCTCCCTGCTCAATCCTCCCGGTCCCAAAGCGCTCAATCTGCGCTTGTGAGTCACCTCCGCAAGACTGTTTATCTGATCCATGAACTGCGATAACTGAGAACTGCCAAAAAATTCTTTGAGTGCGGCTATAACAGGTTTTGAATTAATGAGGTCCTGGGGCATGGACGATGCTAGATCCGATGCAACAGTCATTTTCTCTCTAATGGTTCTTTCCATACGTGTCAGCCCGATACGAAACGCATTCTCTACCAGCTCTCCAACAGAACGGACACGCCGGTTTCCCAAATGGTCGATGTTGTCTATCTCCCCTTCTCCCATCCTCAATCTTAACAGATACCTTATGACTTCCACAAAATCCATTGGAGATAGAATCTTCTCATCAAGAGGCCTGTCAAGGCCTAATTTTATATTCATTTTGAGCCGGCCGATACGGGAGAAATTGTACTTCTGAGGATTAAAGAAAAGGGTGTGAAAAAGATTTTGAGCGCTTTCCATTGTGTGCGGTTCGCCCGGCCTTAATTTTTTATAAATTTCACCCAGAGCCTGATTCGTATCCTTCTTTTTATCCTTTTTCAGGGTATTTGATATGATTTTACCGATTTTGTCTTTTGAAGGGAAAAAGACCTCAAATGTCTTTTCAGATTCAATAAGTCTATCTAATTGTGAATCTTCGATCTCTTCGTTGTGTTTTATGATTTCTGGAACCGCGCTTATTGAAAAAGCCCCTTTTAACTGGGTTTTTGCGACCGGAATCATGTCCATACCCCTGCTTTTCAGCTTACTGTATAACTCCTTTGTCAGCTTCTTTTTTGCTGATGCAAGAACTTTTTTTGTCTTTGAATCAGGATCGACAATATCTGCTGTCAAGACTTTTCCTATAAGGTCTTCTTTTAATTCCCAGTAAAGAATCCCATTTTTAGGAATGACTTTATAAGACTTATAAAACAGCCTTAATATCTCTTCGTCTGAACCAAATCCGAGTGCCCTTAAAAAGATACTAGCGGGAAACTTTTTCTTTCTATCCAGCCTCACGTAAAGTATATTATTCTTAGTGTATTCGAACTCAACCCACGCACCTCTGTAAGGTATCACCTTTCCAACAAAATAATCCTCTTTCCTTTTATCAGGTCTGAAGAACACTCCAGGTGACCTTTGAAGCTGGCTGACAATGACCCGTTCGATCCCATTAAAAATAAAGGTGCCCTTCTCTGTCATTAAAGGAATATCACCAAAATAGGATTCCTGCTCTTTTATATGTTTGAGACGCTTTGCTTTTGTTTTAGGGTCTTTTTCCCAGGATACCAGCCTGATCTTTATCCTCAGAGGCACACTGTACGAGTACCCTTTTTGGAGGCATTCAGTAGGGCTGTATTTCATTTTAAGTCTGACCCGATCCCCACAGTGTTCACATATGGGGAGCTCGATTTTACCGGCAGTTCCGCAGTAAGGACAAATCTCCTTGTCAGTAAGCTCCATATTTCCAGGCAGTAAAGTGCCGCATGCTGTGCACATGCGCCGCGAATTTTCAACGCCTTTGAGCTTCCCGCACTTGCACTCCCAGTCACCGATTGAATAACTAATAAACTCTAATTGGGTCGTTTCCTTAAAATCAGAAATGGGAAAAATATCCTTGAACGCACCCTGCAGACCGGTATCTTCCCTTTCTTCCGGAAGAAGTTCCATCTGCAGGAATTTTGCATAGGATTCTTTCTGAATAGCCAGCATGTCCGGTATAGGAAAAGTACTTTTGATCTTTGAGAAATCAACCCTTTCTCTATAAACATTTTTCAATTCCATATCCATATTTTTCTCTCTCAAAAGAGACAGTTACTCTATTTAAAGCTACTCCAATTCTATAACCGCCCCGACTTCTTCGAATTTTTTCTTCATTGCCTCGGCTTCCTCTTTGGAAATTCCTTCTTTAACTGGTTTCGGGGCGCTGTCAACAAGGTCTTTTGCCTCTTTTAACCCTAAACTTGTCACTTCTCTGACTGTCTTAATCACATTTATTTTTTTGTCGCCAATTTCTTTCAAAATAACATTGAACTCGGTCTTCTCTTCCTCTGCCTGAGCTTCTCCTGAGGCCTGGACTCCTGCAGCAGCTACAGGTACCGCAGCAGCATACGCGCTTATATCATACCTTTCTTCGAATTCCTTGATATAATCAGCAAGCTCTAACACAGTGAGATTATCAAGATGTTCAAAAAACTGCTCTTTAGTCAACTTTGACTTTTCAGCTTTTTTTGCTGTCTCCTTTTTTCCCTTATTAGAATCACTAGACTGTTTGGTCTGTTCTTTAGCCATTTTTACCTCCAACTCTATTTTTTTGATTTTAATTGACTCAACATGCTGCCAAGACTACTAAAGGGGGCCTGCCAAGTCCTTAATAATTTAGTTAACGGGGCTGCCATTAAATATCCGAATTTTGACATCAATTCCCTGCGGGAACCCAGATTCACGACTTCTTTAAATCTATCGCCCCTTATGAACTGTCCTTCGACAATACCCGCTTTTATGCCTAATATTTTATTAGTGCCTATAAAATCATCTAAGATCCGTGCCAAATTTATGGGATCATCAGATGTAAAAGCCAGGGCCGTAGGGCCCTTAAAATTTTCTTTCAGCTCTTTGATAATATCATCTCCTAAACCCTTTAATGCCAATCGATTCTTGATAACCTTAATGGAACAATTATTTTCCCGAAGCTGCGTTCTCAGTTTAATAGATTTAGAAACAGGAATATTAACATAATCCACTAAAAACAGAGCATCATTGTTATCAAAGTCCTCACGGATTTCCCTTGCTCTTTTTTGCTTTTTTTCACGATTCAAACTCACTTTCATATCTCCTATTTATCAAGATCGCTCTCAGCAATTTTTATAGAAGGCCCCATAGTTGAGGAAATATAAACACTTTTTATATACTTTCCTTTACTAGAAGCAGGTTTAGCTTGAATAATGGCCTGGATAAAAGCTTTAATGTTTTCCTTTAATTTATCTTCAGAAAATGAAATCTTTCCCACTGGTGAATGAACTATTGAAGTTTTATCCACTCTAAACTCGACTTTACCCATTTTAATCTCATCAACAGCTTTTTTTATATCAAAGGTAACGGTTCCGGATTTTGGATTGGGCATCAGACCTTTAGGCCCGAGCACTCTTCCAAGCTTTCCAACTCCTTTCATCATATCTGGAGTGGCAACGACCGCATCAAAATCTATCCAACCCTTTGATATCTTTTCAACAAGGTCTTCTCCTCCTACATGGTCAGCTCCGGCTTCTTCAGCTTCCTTTATTTTCTCGCCGGTCGCAATGACACAGACTTTTCGACTCTTACCGGTACCGTGGGGAAGCACGAGTGTTCCCCTTACCATTTGATCCGAATGTTTGGGATTAACTCCCAGAGTCATAGAGATATCCACAGACTCGTCAAAATTAACATAACTTGCTTTTTTTATGAGGGTTACGGCTTCATCTAAAGCATATTCCTCTTTTTCTACTAAACCTCTTGATTTAATGTATTTTTTGCCTCTTTTAACCACTTATTATCTCCAATCCCATGTTTTTTGCGGTTCCTTCAATAATCTTTGCCGCTGCATCAATATCATAAGCATTTAAATCCGCTAGTTTCTGTTGGGCTATCTCCCTTAATTGGGATCTAGTTATCTTACCTACTTTCTCCCTGTTTGGCTCTCCGGAACCTTTGGCAATTCCTGCTGCTTTTTTGAGCAAAAAAGCAGCAGGAGGAGACTTGACTATAAAACTAAAGCTTCTGTCTTTGTATACTGTAATGACAACCGGAATAATGGAACCGGCTTCCATCTTTCCAGTTTTCTCATTAAATTGGCGTACAAAATCCATGATGGGTATGTTGTGCTGTCCGAGGGCAGGCCCAACAGGAGGAGCCGGACTTGCCTGGCCGGCGGGAATCTGAAGCTTTATTTCTGTCACAACTTCTTTTTTTGCCATAGTACCTCCTATATTTTTTCGACCTGTAAGAATTCCAGTTCAACCGGGGTTGACCGGCCGAATATGGTGACCATAACCTTCAGAGTGTCTCTCTCATGGTTCACTTCTTCAACAATTCCATTAAAATTAAAAAAAGGTCCGTCAATAATCCTTACAGCCTCGCCTTTCTCAAATGAATGCTTTGGTTTGGGTTTTTCAGAAGTACTCTCCATATGTTCTACAATCTGGCTCACTTCCTCTTTGCTTAAAGGTGATGGTTTCTTTCCTGAACCGACAAAACCTGTCACTTTAGGCGTATCTCTAATAATCAACCAATTTTCATCACTCATTTCCATCTCTATTAAAATATATCCAGGATATGACCTCTTCGTAGACACGACCTTTTTCCCATCCTTTATTTCTACTACTCCCTCTGTAGGAATAATGATTTCTCCTATCTGGTCTTCTATTTTATGTTCCACGGCTCTTTGATGTATGGATTCAGCAACAAATTTCTCAAATCCTGAATACGTATGTACGACATACCAATTTTTTGCCATTTTAGTCTCTTCTGTTTTCTATAAAAACAATGATTGTATGTTTTTTATGACAAACGAAAAAATAATGTCCATAAAATAAAGGTAAAAACCAAAAAATATGGTAGCCAGAATCACAACTATGGTCGTACTGTAGATCTCACTGCGGGAAGGCCAGGTAACCTTTTTCATTTCGGCTCTTACCTCTTTGAGAAAAGGAATAATCCGTTTGTACCACTTGTTTTTTTTATTCATTCTTTTCCCTTACATTAATTATTCTCTCTAAAAAACATTTCTCTTTTCCTTTGTCCTTATTATATCTTATTCCCAGGATATCAATGGCAGGTGAGGCAGGACTCGAACCCGCAACCCTCGGTTTTGGAGACCGATGCTCTAGCCAGTTGAGCTACTCACCTGTATTCTCGATCGTTTCTCTTTCCTTTTCTATTTCACCTCTTTATGAACCGTATGCTTTCTGTCGAATTTGCAGTACTTTTTAATTTCTATTTTTTCTTTGTTAATTTTCTTGTTTCTTGTGGTCGTGTAGTTCCTCCTGCCGCATTCTGTACATTGAAGTGTTATGATGTCTCTCATCCTCTCAACTCCTTTAAAATATCATCCAGCAATGACTATTCGATGACTTCGGTAACCGTTCCTGCTCCTACGGTTCTACTTCCCTCTCTTATGGCAAACCTCTGGCCTTTCTCCATGGCCACATTGGTTATCAACTCAACCTCCAGCGTTACACTATC
>JAGGYH010000089.1 GCA_021162615.1 Candidatus Aminicenantota bacterium | reverse complement strand
GTGCCGTCAGAAGTTAACCCCGGCTTACACTAAAAAATAATATCCATTTCTAACTCATTGATAATAAATCATTTGCAAAAGTTCCCATTCTGGCCTGAATATTGCAAATATTCGAAAGCAAAAGGAGGTTTTAATGAAAAATCTAATCACCAAAAGTTTAGCTGCAGGCCTGGCCGTTATCATTGCGTTCACAACTGCAGTGTCCGTACAAGGGGGTTTGATTTCTGACCCGGGAGCTGAAAAAATCAACATCAACACAGCTTCTCAAGCTGAACTTCAAAAACTTCCCCGTATTGGAGAAGTGGTAGCTAAAAGAATCATTGACTTCAGAGAGAAAAACGGAAAGTTCAAAAAGATCGAAGAAATAATGAAAGTGAAGGGGATCGGAGAAAAGACATTTATGAATATCAAAGACCTTATCACAGTCGTATCAGAGAAATGAAGGAAGAGAGGGTTTTCCCTCTCTTCTTCCGGATTTTATGAACGGGGATGACTTTTTTTATAGACTTGAAGCAGTCTCTTTAAATCAAGATGAGTGTATTTCTGAGTCGTTGCCAGACTTTCATGTCCCAAAAGCTCCTGGATGACTCGCAGATCCGCGCCTCTGCTTAGCAAATGCGAAGCAAATGAATGGCGCAAAGAATGAGGGCTGAGCTTCCTCTTTACAGCAGACTTCTTAAAATATCCATCCACTATCCTTTGCACCGATCTGACACTTAACCTCTCTCCCCTGTAATTTAAAAATAAAGCATTCTTATCGATTCTTCCTTTATGTATTACAAATCTTTTCTTTATGTACTGTTTGATTCTTTTTTCAGCACGACTTCCAAAAAGGACAATTCGTTCTTTCTTCCCTTTTCCACGAACCCTAATAAGCCTTTCTTCAAAATTTATATCCGACAAATCTATCCCTATCAACTCGCTGACCCTGATACCTGTAGCATACAGCAGTTCAAGAAGAGCCCTGTCCCTCATTTCAAGCGGCTTTTCAGAAGCCGGGATTTCCAGAAACACGGCCATCTCTTCTTCTGACAAAAAAGAAGGGACGTTTTTTCCCTGTTTGGGAGTACTGACCACTTTAGCTGGATTCTCTTTGACCCAACGTCTGTGAACACAGTACTGATAAAATGAGCGTATAGCAGCCAATTTTCTTGCCGCGCTCGATTTCTTGATATTGTTGTTGTACAGAAAGGCAAGAAAACTCCTGATCAAAATATTATCAGCCTGACTGTACTTTCTTTTCCTTGATTCAATAAAAGAAAGATACTGCTCAATATCACGGCGGTATGCGGATAATGTGTGGGATGACGAATTTTTTTCTAACTCAAGATAATCTAAAAACTGCCTCAACTCCTTAATCAATCTGCTCCAACCTCTTTATTCCTTTTTTTTCCCCATATTTTTTCTCTATCTATAAATTCCTTATAATCACAGTCTTTATTCCCGCAGTATAAATAAGACTTCCCTTTTATCAAGTTTTTCCTGAACACCAAAACCCTCCCACATTTGGGACAGGGCCGGGAGACCGGCTCGTCCCATGAAGCGAATCTGCATTTTGGAAAATTGCTGCACCCGTAAAAGACTTTCCCTTTTTTCGTCTTCTTCATCACAATCGTGCCGCTGCATTCAGGACATCCGATTCCGGTATCCTTATTTTCTTTTTTGATATATTTGCATCTCGGATAATTCGAACAGGCTATGAAAGACCCGTAGCGCCCCTGACGAAGGACAAGTTGGGAACCGCATTCAGGACATTTCTCATCCAATGGCTTTGCTTCTTTTGTATTCAGACTTTTCTTATAACGGCACTCAGGAAAACCTGAACAGGCTTTGAATTTTCCATATTTCCCGGATTTTATGACCAGAGGGCGGCCGCATTCAGGACATTTCTCTTCGGAAGGGATGCCCTTTGACTTTACTCCTTCCTTCTGGCTCGCTTTCTTTAAATCCTCATCGAGAAGCTCATTATAAGATTTTATATATTCCACCCAACTCTTCTCTCCTTCGCTTATAAGGTCAAGAGCCTCTTCAAGCTGCGCTGTAAACTCAAACTGCATTAAATCGGGAAAATTATCGATGAGATAATCGTTTACAAATATGCCGACCTCGGTAGGAATAAATCTTCCCTTTCTCTTCAAAACATATCCTCTTCCTTGAATCGTGGAAATAATGGGTGCATATGTACTGGGACGGCCTATCCCTCTTGATTCCAGTTCTTTCACAAGCGTTCCCTCGGAATAACGGGGTGGAGGTTGGGTGAATTTCTGTTCGCTGTCCAGTTTTTCCAGTTTAAGGAGTTCGCCTTTCTCTGCAGGAGGGAGCCTTTCATCCTTGTTTTTCATATCTGGATACACAGCAAGGAACCCTTTGAACTTCATGACCTCTCCCTTAGCCCTAAAATGATAATCCCCAGCCTTTATCTCAAAAACAGTCTCTTCAATTCTGGCAGGGCTCATTTGAGAAGCAATGAAACGGTTCCAGATCATTGAATAGACTCTGAGCTCGTCTTTGCTTAAATTCGGCTCCACTTTTTCAGGGGGAAGGTCAAAAGAAGTGGGCCTTATAGCTTCATGAGCATCCTGAGCTTTCCTCGTGTTTTTAAACCTCCTGGGAGTATTTGAAAGATAATCCTTTGAAAACCTTTTTTCTATATAGGCCCGTCCTTTTCTTAAAGCCTCTTCTGAAATCCGGACAGAATCTGTTCTCATATAAGTGATAAGGCCTCCTAATCCTCTCCCCCCTATTTCCACTCCTTCATAAAGCTTCTGAGCGATCATCATGGTCTTTTTTACAGAAAATTTATTGATTCGATAACTATCCTGCTGGAGCGTGCTTGTTATATAAGGAGGATAGGGATTTTTCTTCTTTAATTTTACTTTTAGATCCTCAAGCACAAACAGGATTTTTTCCAGATCGGATAATATCTTCTTTGCTGTCTCCTCATCTTTGACATTTGCTTTTTTCCCTCTTATCTTTACAAGCCCGGCGGCGAACACAGGAGGAGATGAAGCCTTGAGTTGAGCTTTGATATCCCAGAATTCTTTTGGAACAAAATCATTTATCTTTTTCTCTCGTTCACAAATCAATCGCAAGGCAATTGATTGGACTCTCCCCGCACTCAAGCCTTTCCCGATTTTCTTCCACAAAAGAGGGCTTATCCTGTAACCGACAAGTCTATCCAGTATCCTCCTCGCCTGTTGGGCGTTAATTTTATCCTCATCCAAAGGCAGAATCCTTTTAAAAGCATCTTCTACTGCCTTCTTTGTTATCTCGTGAAAAAGAACCCTATGGATCTCTTTATTATATTTTTTCAGCACTTCCGATAAATGCCAGCAGATAGCCTCTCCCTCCCTGTCTGGATCAGCAGCTAGTATGACAGAATGACTCTTCGCAGCTTCCTTCTGAAGCTGCGAAACAATTTTCTTCCTTGCCGGTATTATCTTGTACTCAGGTTCAAAATCATTTTCAACATCCACTCCGATACTCTTCTCAGGGAGGTCCCGGATATGACCAAATGAAGCTCTGACTGAGTAATCTGAGCCCAGATAGCGGTTGACGGTTTTCGCTTTTGCTGGAGATTCCACGATCACTAATTTTTTATTCATTACAATTTCCTTTGAAAAAATTTCCCAGGATTCTGAGTAACAACCCCTTTCAGCTCCAGTTTCAGCAGGACCGACAATACTTCAGACACACTTAAATCGGTTTTTTTTACAATTACATCTATATGGGTCAAACCATCTTTCGTGAGATGCCTGATAATGTCTCTCTCTTCAGGGCTTAATTTTACCTTGTCTTCCCCTTTCAGCTCGGGCTCCATAGTTATGGTCTCTCTGACATACGGAGGAAGTTCTTCAACAATATCCCTCCACTCCTCAATAAGTTTTGCGCCGTTTTTTATCAACCAGTTTGTCCCCTTACTCAGTTTTGAAGTGATGTTACCGGGAACAGCCATCACTTCCCTGTTCTGTTCCAGGGCAAGCCTGGCTGATATAAGAGACCCGCTTCTCTCTGCAGCTTCGGCTACAACCACGGCCATGGACAGACCGCTGATAATCCTGTTCCTTAACGGAAAGTGAAATCCAAGAGGCATTGAGCCTAAAGGATATTCTGTGATCACGGCCCCTGATTCAATGATCTTATCAAAAAGCCTCTTGTTTTCTCTGGGATAAATTGTATCCAGCCCAGAACCTAATACGGCCACTGTTTTACCTCCTCTTAACGCACCCCAGTGAGCCATGGAGTCAATTCCGCGTGCCATACCGCTGACAATCATAATACCGCGGGAAGCTAACTCAAAAGCCAGCTTTTCAGCTACCGCTCTTCCATAAGGCGATGATCTTCTTGCCCCCACAATGGAAACAGCCGGTTTCTTCAGCGCATCCAAATCACCTGCACAATAAAGGACGCACGGAGGATCAAATATTTCTCTTAAATACTCAGGATATCTATCATCCTCTATAGTTAGCACTGTATAGCCCTTTTTATTGATTCTGTCAAGCTCTCTTGCCGCCTTTCCCAGCGTTCTCTGAGATCTTATTGCCTCGGTGGCTTTTTTGCTAAGACCCAAGCCGGCAAAATCATCAGCTGGTTTTTCAAAAATATCCTTTACAGAAGAAAAATGTTGAAAAATCTTTTGCGCAGAACCTAGATCCTCTGCAAACAAGAGATTAAAAGCAATCCAGTATTTAAGATTTTGTTCCAAGTTCTCTTTTATTTTAGGAATTTCGAAATTAATTTTAACAAGAAAAAACGAAAACGCAAGTTGTAATAAGAACGCATCAATTTCCCCACAGGAGAGAGCCTGAGGAGAAAAATATCCCTGCGACGGCACCTGTCATCAGACAGGCCAGCGTTGCAGCGAGCAGGGCTCTGAGGCCAACCCTAGAAAGATCCTTTATTCTTTTCGGAGCCAGAGCGCCTATCCCCCCAATAAAAATAGCCAGTGATGCGAAATGAGCGAACCCACATAAAGCATACGAAGCAATGATGGCAGATCGGGAATGAAGAAGGGCATCATTGGCCATAAGCTTTGACAAATTTTGATAGGATACCACCTCTGTCGCTACTGTCCTTTCCCCAAGAAGTTTAGCGACTTCAAAAGCATCACCGGGGGGAACTCCCAATATCAAAGTAAAAGGGTAAAAGATATAACCCAGGATCGATCTTATGGACCAATCAAAACTTATGCTGAAAAGATGGTTTATATGGCTTCCTACCCAGCCCAGAATCAAATCCAATAGAGCGATCAATCCTAAAAATGCGATAAGAAGCGCAATGACTCCGCCGAGAAGCCGCAGTCCGCTGTTGGCTCCTTCAACAATGGCCGCAACAAGGTTATCTTCTCTTTTATAATAAGGCTTCACATCAACACCCAAGGTCTTTGGTTTCTCTGTTTCAGGAACAATCAGCTTGGACATCACGACAGCAGCAGGGGCGGAAAGAAGGGAAGCCGACACAAGATGCCCTGCAATGGTCGGCAGCTGTTCCTGAAGAGTGAACACATAAAGGGCAAGCACGCTCGAAGCTATGGTTCCCATCCCTGCAGCCAAAACAGTTGTCAATTCAGACTTGGTCATATCATTTAAATGGGGTTTTATGACCAGAGAAGATTCAATCCCTACGAAAATATTACTCGACGCACTGAGGGATTCCGCACCGCTTATCCTCATCAGTTTGGTGAAAATATAAGAAAAACCTCTTATGATCAAAGGCATGATCTTTAGATAATAGAGAGCTGAAACCAGGGCAGCAAAAAATATTATAGTCGGAAGCGCCTGAAAAGCCAGAAAAGACCCAAGGGACGTCTCCCCGGCCTCATTCGTCTCTCCAGGGGTCAAAGCCAGACGTCCGAACACAAATTCAGCCCCTTCCTTGGCGCTGCCGAGAACAGATACGACCAGTTTGTTTATGAAAAGAAAAAATTTAGCTCCCACTGGAAGCACAAATACAAAGACAGCGAGGATGAACTGGAGTATAATACCCCAAAAAATAACCCGCCAATTAATAACGCGCCGGTTTGACGAACACAGCCATGCAAACCCGGCAATGACAAAAACACCGAGGAAGCTCACAAAATTATAAATCCCCATGACCGTTTGTCACCTCAAAGTCTTGAGCTAAAGCAAATCCTTAATTTATTCAAGGCCCATGATCTCGATTGTCTTTTTTTGAGCGGTATGACCTCTGAGAATACGGACCTTTGATTTTGGGACATGGAAATAATCAGCGACCCTTTCCACAACCTCTTTATTCGCTTTTCCTTTTTCAGGGGAAGCCTTTACCTTTATTTTAAACGTACTCTCTCCAACTCTTTCTATTCCCGGCTTTGCGGACTTTGGACTGACCCTAGCGGAAATGCGCACTGTTCATATTCTCCTGAAGAGGCTGTACAGCATATATATATTCACAAACATTTTAACCTGCATTATTCATAAAAAAATGGCGATGTTATTATCATTAATTTATTTTCAGCTATATGCAAGATTTTTTCAAGAATAGTGTCTCGAATTTTTTTTCCTTTTTATATTTTTATTCTAATCGCCATTTTTTAACCATTGAGGCGAGCTGATCTCACTGCATCTGCAACAAGCTTGGCTCGTGAATAATACAGGTTTAAAGACTAGAACGAATAAGTCCTCGGGCCCAGAAACTGAACCGCATATTGAGAAATAGACCTCAAGACAACCGTATCGATCAGAAGGATCAACACGAATGCAATTATGGGACTGATATCCAGTCCCCCGAACTTATAGGGGGGTACAAACCTTCTTATCGGGCCTAAAACCGGTTCTGTTAACTTAAAAAGAATCCATCTGACTTGATAGAGGGAAGGTGTTCTTATCCATGAAAGAACAACATGACCAAAGATTATCCATATATATATGTTCAGAATAAAATGAAGGATTCTTGATACAGCATACAATAAATTTGCAAATAAAATCATCTGAATCCGCCTTATGTTTTATCTCTGATTAAATGTCTGTATTTTTCAAAAAGCTCTTTAAGCTGTTTCTCAGTAATTGCATAGCCTCTTATATAAAAAGAAAGAGTGGAGCGTAGGGGGTCATTGGTCTTTAACAGGATATACTCTCTGATTGAGCCTGCTATTGCAGGAGTCCCTATCTTTATTTCAACTTCTTTTTGCCGGCCCGACGCTACCTTTAATGATTTCTTGATTTCTTTTCCGTTATGAAAAAAATGGGCATCTTTATGAGATAATTCCACTTCCAATTCAAGCTCCCCCGTGTTCTTAATATTAAATCCGGACTGGATGTTTTCACCTTCAAGTATCAGACCGATGTCTGCACCGGTTCTATCAAGTTTTATTTTGGGACCCGGCGGAACCTCAATATAAGCGGTAACAGATAACATGACACGAGGATTTTTAGGGTCATCGGTATACACATATATGTATTTTGAAACTTCTCCGCTGTATCCCCTTGTGTTAAAGGTCACTTTGATATCCCCTTTTTCTCCTGGCTTTAGACTCTCCTTAGAAGCAAGGGCCGCAGTACATCCGCAAGATGTTCTGATCTTCCCAATGGTAAGAAGTGAATCGCCGGCATTTTCAAATGAAAACTTGTGTGTCAGTTCAGCACCCTGTATGGCTCTGCCAAAATCAATTTTTTTATTATCAAAGACTATTTTCGGTTTATTTAAAGCCTTGAGATAACCTGAAAAAATAAAAAAACATAAAACATAAAATAAAATGATTGTTTTTTTTCGTTTCATGATCGTCTCCGCCTCCGTAATGATATCATCTTTTTCCACCTATGTTAAAGAGCCTCCTCTTATGTCTCTTGACAGTTAAATGACCCTCTTCTATAATTCCCTTCAAAGGACAGTCAAAGTGAAAGGAATGAAAAGAAAATTTAATTTTATATTACTTGTACTTTTAGTTCAATCATTACTTTTTAGTCTCATTTACGGTATCCCTCAGGGTCAAGTCGTCAAGCTTGAAGTGGTCACTGAAGTGGCGAACATAAGGGAGGAACCTGATATAG
Source organism: Candidatus Aminicenantota bacterium (assembly GCA_021162615.1). GTDB lineage: Bacteria > Acidobacteriota > Aminicenantia > Aminicenantales > Aminicenantaceae > WJMT01. The sequence continues at coordinate 12,004 of JAGGYH010000089.1, read as the reverse complement.
GAAGCCCTATAATTCATCTGGCCTCTCAAGGAACAATCATGGATATTCTCGGGCAAAAAGGCCCCTGGTATCATATAAAGATCACTATTGATGACGAAAAAACAATCGAGGGCTATGTGCATGAAAGCCTTGTGAAAAAAGTCCAATCCGCAGCCCCGGCCACAGAAGAAAAAGAAGAAGAAAAGAAAATTCCCGTAAAAAAGGAAAAAATCATAACCTCAGAACCGGTTCCTGAACCTTCAGCGAAAAAGGTCCCTGCCCTGCCGACTGTTTCTCAAATCCACATTAATATTACAGGTGGAGCAAGCTATACATTAGTAGGAGACATAAATAAGGGAGCCGAAGGCATTATCGAATACTATCAAAGCACTTTCGGAGCAGAAAAAACCTGGAAATTCCAGCCCCTTCACCTGAACTATATATTCGGCGGAGATGTCAGTATTCCGTTGGCGTCAGGACTTCATCTCGGGATCGGAGCTGACTATTTCTTTGGGAAGAAAGAGACTACGGTCAATTTTTCCCAGCCTGCCTCCGTCAGTATTCAAACCCAACCTGAAATAAAGGCTCTTCCGGTCAGGATCTTTCTCTCTTATCACGTCAGTCCAGCATTTTATATAAAAGGAGGGATTGAATACATTTTCACTGAATGCTCCTATCTTTACAGATTAACGGAAAACGATACCTGGCAGGAATGGAGCGGGAAAGCTGACTCCGGTCAGATCGGAGGATTGCTGGGACTGGGATTTATCCATGACTTTGGCCGTTTTTTAAGTGTATTCATAGAAGCTTCAGGCCGTTATGCTGTAATCAATGACCTAAAGGGAGAAGGCATTTATCGAGATTCCACCGGCCTTGAATATAAAGAAAAAGGATACCTGTATATTTATCAGGGAGAAGTTCCTAATAAGGATACTTTTTCCCTTGCTTTCGTAAGGGATAAAACACCCTCCGGATACGGAGTATCAAATCCGGAGAGAGCTTCTCTAGATCTATCCGGTATTTCCCTTCAGGCCGGTATAAGAATAAAATTCAGTCTTTTTAAGTAAAGCTATATGCTGGGAATGCAATCCTTTGAACAAAGGGCTTATCCTTTTCACATGAAGCCCTGCTTCCTCAGCTTCCGAAACAAAATCCCGGCGTGACATCATGTTTATATTGGTCCTGCTTTTCCCCGCTGCTTTTCTTATCCTTCTCTGAAGTTTGTGTACCGGATTTAGACTGTAAAAAGAAATGATGATCCAATCCGAGGAGGTACGGAAAAATTCTTTCAACACCCTTATTCGCGACCCACTGCTGTGGAGATGATGAAAAAACCTCATGGAAAAAATTCCGTCAAATGCCCCAGCTTTAAAAGGCAGGCCTTCAACAGCATCACATACAGCACCTGGCCTTGAAGTCATGTCTGAGACGGACCGGTTGTCCAAAGCTCTTTTGACCATGGAAAAAGAGCGGTCTCCGCTAACAAGACAGGGAGCTCTCTCTGTGAGTAACTGAGAAAACCTTCCATATCCACACGGAAGGTCAAGAACCTTTTCTGCTTCCCTTTTCGTTTCCTTTAAAAGCTTGTTTATAACCTTTCTTTCTCTCCAATCTACTATTTTCTGGTCAAAACCTCTATATCTCTTTTTCTCGTAATCAAGGACTTCGTGGTCTTTAAAAAACGTGTCTTTGCTTCTCACATCATCTTCCTTTATTCTTTTTTCTGGATTCTTAACGCAGGTCATTTTTGCGGCTCGAAACATACATATAATGGTTTTTCAGTCAACACAAGGTCTCGTCCCAAAAAATCAAGCTCTCGTCCATCCCTGTCCAGCACTTTTAATATGGGATCAGCAAATGAATGGCTTAAACATCCTGCTTTGGTCCAGCACACGGCAAACATGTTCTTGTTTTTTCTGAAGAGGAATATCTCTGCATCCGTATTTTTTTCTTTTCTTACAAATTCACTGTTTTTTAATTGTGCCGCCAGCATTTTATAGGCGAAAAAAGAAGGCCTTTCCCTCCACTGCTGCTCACGGTTGTCTATAAGACCGTAGCCCGGAGCTGCAAGCTGCCACCAGTATATCCTTTTGACCATTCCAGTGGATAAAGCCAATATGTAATAGCGGACAAGAAAATTCGCCTGCTGTTCCTCAGAAACATTCGGTTTTCCTGAAGCAGGAGAATATTTTCCAGTCCCTTTTAAAGGCCAGTTGAATTCAGTTATCCACAGTTCCTTTCCTTTATGACTGCACTGGTCAACCGCTGCTTTCAATAAGGCGATTTTTTTTGAAAGGTCCCAACCGAACTGAGTGTTTTCAGGGGCTCCTGCCCGGTCTACATAAAGAAGAGATGTGATTTTATCAAAATGGACTTCCTTTAAAACCGGAGGATATAAATGAAACTCAAAATCAATGACAGCTGGACCTAATAAGTTTATCCCGTAGGATCGAGCGGCTGAGAAAGCAGGTCCTGCAAGCTCGAGATACTCTTTGTAATCCCACAATCCCCATTTCGTCCGGTTCCAGGCATGGCCGATCTCAAAAAACAGACTCTTATCAGAAAAACGGGAAAATACACGGCTGAGAAAATCGATCCATTTTTTCTTATTAAATACGTCCTCGCGGTTCTGGATTAAGGCAATGACCACATCCATCCCGCTGTTTTTAAGCCTATCGACAAATACTTCATATTCAGGGAGACGGTTCTTTTCCCAGGAAGGAATGCGCACTAAGGTGTGATTCACACCTGTTGCTGTCAATGCCGTTAAAATATCATCTTCCTTTCCTTTGGATAAAGAGACTGAAACGGCAAAAGGGTCTCCGATAGACACGCATTTTTTATAGAGCGCTTTCCTTGATGCTCTGTACTGCATAAGGATGGGGATCAATTTCTGCAGGTTCGCGGCTAACATCCTTAAATAACTACCTGTATAGGAGAAGTGGGCTTTGAAACGCTCTGATTTGGATGCCACATTGTGCGGTTGGTCTGCATAAGGATTCCATTTAAAATTGTTTGGATCCATTCTCATTCTCACTGTATCTTCAGTCTATCCGCTATCTTTTTAATACGAAGCTTTTTCTTGAGCAGAATATACGTGGAAAAGAGTACCTTGTTGACTCTGTACCAGCACCAATGCCCATAGTTTAGAGGCATAGGGCTTAAATAGAGTTTGAGAAAAAAGCGCTGATAAACAAACGGGATGCCCAAGCGTATGATGCTTTTAAGGCCTCTTAAAACAGAGAAGGTCTTTATTCTTCTTACCCGGTTCGTATCAATAAGAAAAAACTGAAATCCTTGTTCCCGGGACCCGCGGACCAATACATTGCCATCCGATAAATCCCTGTGAAGGAGCCCCTTGATTCTGATAAAAGAAAGAAAACCAGCCAGGTCTTTAAGCAGTTTCTCAATGTCTTTGCCCTTGAGGCTTTTGAAAAGAGCCCTGACCTCCAGAGTGCCTTCTACCCATTCTGATAAAAAATAGGACTCCCTGACCACACACCCTTTTCTCTTCTCGAAAAAAGCTATGGGATAAGGGGTGCTTATACTGTTCTTTCTGAGAATATGGCTTCCAAACCAGGCTTTTTGGGCCTTAGATGGAAAGACTATGCTTTTCAACCTGTTAATCCCCTTTATGCGAAATGACTTGACGACCACTCTGGATACGTGACCGTTGAGCTTGACATCCACAGCACCTACCCGGTTTCTCGCATCAAGCAATATCTTCATTGAAGGATGCTTCCATAATTTTTTGGGGCAGGACAGGATAGAAATGAAATCTTCCTGACTGAAGCGCACATCTAACCTTCCCTTAAACTCTGAACCAGAAAGGGCTATTCCGAATTCTTCTCTTTTCAATCTTTTCTCTTTCTTATAGGGTCATGTAAAAAAATAAGAACTCCTTCTTCGTTTTTTATTATAAACTCTTGAAACAGGTTTTTGAACACTATAAATAGATCCCATATATCTTAGAGAATAGGGGTGTCTATCCTTTTCTGCCCAGTCTATTGATTTCTTACAGAAAACATGATATAAGAATCGTGTATTTATTAACCTGGCCTATTCATAAAAAAATGGCGATGTTCATTTGAATATTCCAGGGTAATTATATTATATTAAATAATAATTGTGTTTCCCCTGTATAAACAGGTTGGCCTGGAGGGGAAATGAGAAAAATTGCATTAATACTTTTAATAACATTCTCATCCTATTTTTCTGCTCTATCTGCTGAGGAAACAGCGCACAAAAAAGAGACAGATACCGGATTCTCTCCTTATTCTTTTTACACCGGATCTTTTACTCTTTCCTCTCCCTTCCATAAGAATGAAAGCCCTGCATTCTCCATCCAAACAAAAAAAACAGACACAGCTCTCTTATATTCTGACACCTGCCTGCCGCAAATACAATCTCTTATCAATAGATTCAGACTGGATACCTATGACTCCTATCAATTTGACTTCCGGCTGCCTTCTTACATGCCCCGGTACCGAGAAATAAAAAAATCTTACTCAAATACTCTCATGGATATCAGCGGAATAAATCTTGCGGTATGGTCTTATGACAAATTTCTTCTCAAAAAAACCTGGGCTCAAATATCACTCAAATCTATATGTGACAACATAGACAATGGATTCGAATGGGACAGGGGGGTTTTTATTAGCAACAATCTGGCCCATCCCTATCACGGAGCCATATATTTTTCAGCAGCCCGGCTGCAGGGTCTTGACATACTGGAATCCACGGTTTTCACCACAGCAGGGAGCCTGATGTGGGAGCTCTTTTTCGAATCTAACTATCCCTCTATAAACGACACGATCATGACCACGCTGGGAGGAGTCATCCTGGGAGGGCCTCTCCATCAAATAGCCGGCACACTGTACATCAATAATTCGAGAGGATTCAGAAGTGTGATTCAAAAATCCTTATCAATTATCATGAACCCCTCTTTTGGCTTCAACCTGTTTTCAAAAGATCCATCAGGGTTAAACTTCTTTTCAGAAAAACATTATTACAGCCTTCAATTCCCTTTTGGAACCTACTGGTCTGTGACAGACAAAAATAAATACCTGTTGGGAGTATGTATTGAAAACAAGGATTACAGAGAAAAAGACCTAAAAAACGTAAAATCATATGACTGGTTTCTCATCGACGGAATGTTGGGTTTTCGCAAGAATGATACCTGGGATAAGGAGATATCCTCAACAGTACTGCTGAGCGGTGCCAAAACAAAAAACGGCCTGAGGGGCTTGTTCGGAGTATACGATTACATAGATACTCAGATCGTTGAAATGATTTCTGCAACTGGAATTGGATTGGGAGCTGTCTCATCCTTTGATTCTGAATCAAATTTTTTCACTGATGCTTCCGGTGTATTATCCTTTGTATTTGGAGGCTCCAGCCCTTCGCTTGATTGCGAAAAATGCCAATTTGGCGAAAAAAATAAGAGGCCCTATTATTTTGGACCCGGCTTAATGTCCAAATTCAGAATAGAAGTGGGGAAGAGAGGGGTATGCAGCATCCTCGCTAAATTTTCACAGTACTGGATTAACTCACTCTTTTCAGAAGCCCAAGAGTCATTGTCTGTTTCTTCATTTAATATAAGATTGGGCATTTCCAAATGTTCGAAGATTAACTTTGGGTATGACTGCTACATCAGGCAGGGAACTATTCTCAACGAGAACTATGCGGCAACAAAAAGTGCTTTTAAAATCTTTTTTATTCAAGAATTCTGAAAGGCTGTCATCAGGCAGAAATCTTTCAAAAAAAGAAATATTATGAAATATTAAGATTTTATTAATTTTTATTTAATAATTGTATGTTATAATCTTTTTTTATTTCGTCTTAATGGAAACAACTAAGCTAGACTTTCCTTTCATAATGACGAGAAGTAAGGAGACATTTTATGGCAGAAAAAATCAGGCTCATGGCTTTAATCCTAATCATAAGCATTCTCACATTTACTCCAAAAATCTATTCGGAATCCGGCCGGACGGGTATAGAAGAATTGAAGGACAAAGCACCCAAGGTCTTTCTTGACTGCTGGCGCTGCGACAGAGACTATATCCGGAAAGAAATTACCTACGTGAATTTTGTCCGCGACAGGACAGATGCGGATATCCATATTCTCGTTACAGATGAAAATACCGGCAGCGGAGGAAATAAATACACTCTGACTTTTATAGGGAAAAATCAATTTGAGGATATGGAAAAAACACTGACATATTCATCAAACAAAACGGAAACCTGGGACGAAATCCGTGAAGGGATGCTTGAGGTCATGAAAAAAGGCCTCTTCCCTTTTCTCATGAAAACTCCCATTGCGGATCTGCTTACTATCCAATGCAAACAAGACCTTGAGCCTACTGCGGTAAAAGATAACTGGAATTTCTGGGTTTTTAACATCCGGCTCAGCGGAGAGTTAGAGGAAGAAAGAAGCAAGCGAGCAACACAATTCAACTGGGACCTTTCCGCAAACAGGGTGACCCCTGAATGGAAAATCCAATTGGGAGCTTCCGGTGATTATAAGGAAGATAATTATGACTATGAAGACTACTCCATCAAAAGCATTTCCAAAGAAAAAGACTTAAGGGGACTTTTTGTAAAAAGTTTAAATGAACACTGGTCGATCGGAAGCTGGATAGAAGCTTCTTCGTCTACGTACAGCAATATTGAAGCCCATTATATGGTTGCTCCGGCTCTTGAGTATAATTTTTTCCCTTATTCACAATCCACAAGAAGGCAGCTCCGCTGCCTGTACAGGATTGGCTTTCATTCGGTGAATTATATAGAAAGGACTATCTATGATCAGACCAAAGAAAATCTCTTCAATGAGTCTCTGACGTTGACCCTGGAAATAAGAGAACCCTGGGGAAGTGCCTCAACATCTCTGGAAGGATCTCATTATTTTCATGACTTATCAAAAAACCGTCTTGAGCTTAGAGGATTTCTTTCCGTCAGAATCTTTAAGGGTTTTTCCATAAACCTCAACGGAAGGTATGACCGCATCCATGACCAGCTGTCACTTCCTATTGGAGGGGCTTCACTGGATGAGATCCTTCTGCAGAGAAAGGAACTGGCTACAAATTATGAATATTCCATTGATATCGGATTCAGCTATACCTTTGGTTCAGTCTACAGCAATGTTGTCAATCCTCGATTCGGAGGAAGGTCCAGGTACGGCCGTTACAGATGAATAAAAAATAAAATTGTTGCCAAAACAGTATTTTTTTTATATATTCCACTCAATTCTGTACTTCAAATTAACTTTATGGAGGAGAGTATATGAAAAAAATTCTGACTGTGCTACTAATCGGTTTATGCAGTACCCCAATGGTTTTTGGGAGCATTGTGACAAACACAAATCAAAGCGTTTTGTATTTGAGGTTTCCCGCTCGAAATGCATCCACAGATATTGATGCGGTCTATTATAATCCAGCCGGTGTCACTCAACTGTCTAATGGTTGGCACTTCTCTTTAAACAACCAGACACTCTTTCAAAAAAAGACCATTAAGAATGCCTTTCCCCTTCTCAATAATGATTCCTATGTCAGCGATGTAAGAGTTCCTGTATTCCCCAGTGTTTTTGCTGTGTATAAGATGAATAAGCTGGCTTTTTCATTTGGATTTGGTCCTAATGCAGGAGGAGGAACCGCTGATTATGCAGACGGCCTTCCTTCCTTCGAAACAGGCCTGTCAACGCTTCCTGTATATTTGACTGGTATGGGGCTTTACACGACACAGTATTCAGCAGATATCAGCTTTAAAGGAAGCTCCATCTATCTCGGCTTTCAGCTGAATGCCTCTTATGAGATCAATGAGATGATCTCTGTAGCTGCGGGCCTGCGCTATATTTATGCTCTCAATAACTACGAAGGGGCTATAGAGAATATCAAGATCAATCCTTATCATCCTCTGCTCAATCCCAACAGCAATATGATTTCTGCCTACCAGTTATTTAACACTCTTGGAATGCCGGCCCAGGCAGCCCTGTTTTCTAACAAAACAGTCGATGCCAAACAGATCGCGACTGGAATCACTCCCATCTTAAGCGCCGACTTCTCCCCTGTGGAGAAATTGAACATCGGCGTCCGCTATGAACTCAATACAAAGCTTGAATTTGAGAATCAAACCAAAACAGACGATACTGGCATGTTTCCAGATGGCGAAACTCAGCGATATGATATCCCTGCTATTCTGGCCGTCGGGATTGATTACGATATTATGCCGAAATTAAAAGCTGCTGTTTCCTTCGACATGTTTTTTGATAAAAATGCCGACTGGGAGGGCCAGGAAGACCTTGTCAATTCCAACACTTACGACTTAGGATTTGCTTTCGAGTACTATCTAACAAATAGAATCGCATTAAGCGCGGGTTACCTCTGGACTCAGGTCGATGTCTCAGATGATTATCAAAGCGACATGACCCATGAATTATCAAGCAGCGGATACTTCTTTGGAGGACGTTACGGTTTTAACGAGAATCTGAGTTTAGATATCGGAGCGACTTTCGTCAACTACATAGACTCAGATATCACGATCGACTATACGGGATTCGGCCAATTTAAAGAATCCTATGAAAAAACCACATGGGGATTTGGAATAGCAGTAAACTACCACAAATAAGAACGCTTATACTTTTCCGGGATATTCATAAATCTGAATCACTCGTACCTCAGGGTATTGACAGGATTTGAGGCAGCTGCCCTGAAGGTATGAACACTCACGGTTACAAAAGAGACGAAGAGCACCAGAGCGCTTGATAAGATGAATATCCAGATTCCTATATTTATGCGGAAAGCAAAATCCTGAAGCCAAAATCTCATAATAATGTAGGCCACAGGCCATGCGATTAGGTTTGAAATTAGAACAAGCCCTGCGAATTCTCTGGTCAACAGGGTCACGATCTGAGACACAGAAGCTCCCAGTACTTTCCGGATACCGATCTCCTTGGTCCGCTTGTTAATCATAAAGGCAGCCAATCCGAAAAGTCCCATGCAGGCGATCAAAACTGTAATCCCTGCAAATGTCCCGAAAATTTCTCCGGTGCGCATCTCTTTTTGATAGAGTTTATTAAAGGCATCATCCAGAAAATAAAAGTCAAAAGGCTGGCTTTTGGTTGTTTCCTCAAAAGCCCTCCTTAAAGAACCCAATATAGCCTGAATATCACCCGGATTGATCCGGACCGAAATGTTGGAACCTATTTCATTGAACAACACCATAGGTTCGATATCATGGTGAAAAGTGGCAAACTGGAAATCCTCAACCACACCCACAACATGATACTTGTCTCTCATGAAGGAGAATTCTTTCCCTATGGGATCAGACCATCCTATCTTTTTTGCAGCGGTCTCATTGATCAGAATTCCATATTTATCCTCACTAAAATCCTTTGAAAAGTTCCTTCCTCTTAAAACATTGATTTTGAACACATCCACAAAGTCCTCATCCACATAGTCAAACTTTATATCCATTTTGACTTTTTCGCCATTATCTCTCATAAAAACGTAGTTGATGAGCCGGCTTCGTATATTTATGGGCAGGCCGCTGGATACGGAAACGCCTTTTACCTGGGGAAGTTCAAGAAAGGATGTCTTTAAGACTTGTCTTTTGTCCAAGGTCTCTTTTTCTTTTATGGGAATCACAACCACATGCTCCCTGTCAAACCCCAATTCCCTGGTCTTAATGAAATTCATCTGTCTGAACACAACCACAGTGCAGATGATCAGGATCACTGAAACCGCAAATTGAAAAACCATAAGGATGTTCCTTAACTTCCCACTCCGGCTTCCGTATATGGAATGCTCTTTCATGGATCTCACAGGGGAAAGTGCGGAAAGCAGGAAAGCAGGGTAGCTCCCGGATGCCAGAGCGACAAACAGAGTTGTCCCAGCCATCACAAGGAGGAGAAAAACATTATTGAGAAGATCCCATTTCAACTCCACACCCAGGATGAGACTGAAGCGGGACAGAAACATCTTCATAAGAAACAGCGCAGCAAACAAAGACAGTACGGATAGAAACAGAGATTCTCCCAAAAACTGGCGCATGATCTGTCTGCGGTTGGCTCCGTTTACTTTTCTCACACCGATCTCTTTAGCCCTTTTTGTGGAACAGGCCACACCCAGGTTCATGGAATTCACACAGGCTATAAGCAGAACCATGACAGCAATGAAAGAAAAAAGGCGGACATAGCGGACCTCATTGTTGGTGGCAAGTTCTCCCCTGATTTGAGATCGCAGATGGATATCTTCTATGGGTTGGAGAATAATTTTTGGCCAGGGTCTTTTGCTTGGAGCAAGTTCAGTGAACTTCTTTTCAGCTTCGGCTTTATCTCCAGTTTCTGCCAGCTCTAAAAAAATATAAAAGTTAGCCACATTCCAATTATCAAACATGAAGCTGTTTGCTTTATCCGCCCTCAAAGTTTCAAGCGACAGAAGGTAATCGAATTGAATACTGGAATTTTGGGGAATGTTTTCCACCACTCCGCTGACCACCACATCATACCGCCGTCTTCTTTCTTTATAGCTGATGTGCCGGCCAATGGGATTCCCGTTCCCGAAAAGCTTTTTAGAAACGTCTTCAGTAATCACAATGGTATTGGATTCAGAGAGCGCGTTCTGACTGTCTCCATGAACAAGCGGAAAAGTAAAAATCTCCAGAAAATTTCTGTCCGCATACAATCCAGACTGATAAAAGAGCTTCTCTTCCGCTTTCAAAACAGCTTTGTCCTGAAAAGCTCCCATAAAGCACGTGGCGTTTTTGACTTCCGGAAAATCAGAAACGAGAAGAGGAGTCATTACCTCAGGAAAATAATCATCATATTCCTCCGCAGATTTTTGTCCGTCCTGTGAAGATTCTTTGGAAAGAAGACGGAATATCCTGTCACTTTTTTCATGAAACCGGTCATAGCTTGTTTCATGCTGGACATAGACCATGATGAGAAGGAAACAGGCCATTCCCACAGCCAATCCGGTAACATTGATAAATGAAAAACCCTTATTTTTAATGACATTCCTGACAGCGATTAAAATATAATTTTTCAGCATAGCCGTACTCCAGTACAGTTTGTTTTTTATAAAACCAGGTAATGACTTGATGATGTGAAGCCAGTACCAAATCCGGGCGTAACCTTTGCCCTTGTTTTCACAAATGTAAAGAAACATCTCTTCGAAATCCCCAAGATGAGTGAACTGTCCTTTGTCCGAATAGATGATGCCGAGCATTTTTTCTGCAAGAGCTGGCGGAGAGAAACGATTCTTTTGACTCATTGTCACGTTTTTTCCGTATCCGTTTCCAGAGAGGGGATCTTATCCCACAGGGCATCCTGGATACCGCGGACTTCAATCAAAGACCTTTTCCCAAGAGAAGTCAGCTGGTAGATTCTTTTACTTCTTCCTCCTCTTTCCTTTACAGGCTCGGTTAAATAGGATTTGAGAAGTCCTTTTTTTTCAAGGCGGTCCAGGGGATCGTAAATTGAACCAAAGGACCACTTCCTTCCGGTAACCTTTATCAGCTCCTCACGGATAGGGATGCAGTAGGCATCCTCCTGCAGTTTCCAGACCGTCAGAAGAACCAGTTCTTCTGACCTTGATAAAAGTTTCATTTCATTCTCCTTAAAATAAATTACTTCCATATTCTGGAACATATAAATTTGTTTGTCAAGCGATTTGTTTCGAAAAATGGATAATATAGTAAGCAGGACGATCAATCTGTCTTATCGGAATACCTTTTATTCACGTTATTCACGGGCTCGCCGATGATCCCTTCAGAATAAACTCTGCCGGCGAACTTCTTCTTGACACATAACTGGACGTTTGGTAAGAGTAACACATTAAAAATAATATAATGGCAACTGATACATTTTTATTCCTTTATTTTTACAAACCCCAACTCAACCCTAAAAGGAGTCAACTATAAAGAATTATGACAAGGATTAAAGGGGATCTGCTTAGTCAGGAGAGCATGAATAGTCCGGATAAGTTTATGGATTACAGCCAACATGGCCATGCGGAAAGGTTTGCCTTCG
>JAGGYH010000084.1 GCA_021162615.1 Candidatus Aminicenantota bacterium | reverse complement strand
AGGGCGATCTTGATTTCGAGTTCGTCCATGGGGCTACACCTCCATTGTTTTTGATAACTTCTTTTGAAGGTTGTAGCCCTTTTCTTGTTTTCATGTCAACCTTTTCCCGTCACTTTGGGACAAACTCTAAATTTTATTATTGTTTCAGAGACCTTTCCATAGGACGAAAGTACTAATCCTTTCAGTCTTCTTGCTTTTTTTCCTAATCCATTTCCTGAAAGACAACTACAAGGTCAACTTGGATAGTGTCATACACACCCAGTGCAGGTCTTTGAAATAACTGCCGTACGGGGATATTTCGCTGTCAAAAAAGCATCAAAACAAAAGGGGAGACCTTTCCTAAAATAATGAAAAAGAAGCAATGGGCGTTCTTGAAAAAATCACATACATCTCTAAAATGAATTATAATAATACAAACCGCCATTTTTAGACAATGAAAAGAACGCTCATAAAAACGCTGGTCCTTATCACTCTTATAAGTGCGCTGGCCTTTCTGTTTTTTGCTAGAGTCAGATCCAGCATGGTCGATTTTGAAGTCAACTACACCGCAGGAAAAAGACTGACATGGGGGGAAACCCTTTACAGAGTCGAAGATGAACACTACATGTTTAAATACCCGCCACCTGCGGCCATCCTTTATGCACCCTTATCCTACCTCCCTTTGGATCTTGCCAAAGCCGTCTGGTACATCGTTGTGATCCTGAGTTCAGCCGCCATCATAGGGCTCTCCAGGAACCTTTTTCCCGAAGATAAACGCCCTGTCAGATGGTCTCTTTTTCTTGCTTTTCTTGTTTTGGCCAGATATTTTTTCCGGGAAATCGAACTAGGGCAGATCAATGCGTTAATCACAGCGCTCCTTCTTATCATGACCGTATTTCTGATCCGATCTGAAAAAAAACATACCATAAAACTGGAAGCTGCCTCGGGAATCCTATGGGGGACTGCAGTTATACTGAAACCTTATGCTCTCATATTTTTCCCTTATTTCATTTTAAGGAAAAAAATCGTCCCGCTTATTTCAGGCTTCCTATCCATCTGCCTGTTCCTTGCCGCACCCGCTCTTTACTATGGGTGGAATGGAAACAGGGAAGTTTTTAAGGAATGGATCTCTACTCTTTCTCAATCCACCCCAAGACTGCTGTCCACACAGGATAACATCTCAATCTTTGCCTTTTTTCCCAAATGGACAAACAGTGCCGGATGGGCTGTGTATCCAGCTGTGGTCTGTGTCTTAGGACTGGCCCTTGTTGTTCTTTTCGTTATGAAGAAACGGTCCCAGGTCACATCCCCCACTGCACTGGAGTCTTCGCTCCTCCTCCTCTGCATACCCCTGGTCTCTCCTCTAGGTTGGGACTACACTCTTCTGATGGCTTTTTCCGGCCTTATGATCATTTTATATCACTTTTCATCCTTCCCAAAAGCAGGAAAGATTCTTCTTGTCATAAACCTATGTGTCATATTTTTTTCACTCTATGACCTGATGGGAAAGGAACTGTACGACTCGTTCATGTCTCTTTCCGTTATTACGGTCAACTTCTTGATATTGGTGTTGTATCTTGTATATCTCCGCTTCCGCAAAATCTCCTAGTTATTCATAAAATCAGCCCGCACCTTTGCGACATTCAGATGTAGCTGTCGTTCCTCATGTCATCACGAGGAGCGCAGCGACGTAGTGATCTCAATATGCTTCGTTTTCCAATGAGACGGCTTCATCACTTTGTTCTTCGCAATATCACAGCAACCTCGACTCGTTCATCATCCAGATTTGTAAACATCTGCCATTGATTCTATAATTGTTGTAAACCGGAAAAGGAGATCTGAAATGAATAAAATTTATAATCTCGCTCAAATCAAGGGCGTATTGAAGTCACTTCAACCCATCCAAGAGATCGAAGAAGGATTTGTTGCCTATTCCCAAGGCAAAGCAGTGATCCCTCCTGTTGGGGAGCTGCTTTTCAAAGAGCCTCCAGGCGATGTCCACATAAAATACGGCTATCTCTTAGATGATGATTATTATGCCATCAAAATCGCTTCCGGATTTTTCGAGAGTCCCTCTTCAAGCCGGTATACAAGTGATGGACTCATACTGCTTTTTAAAAAAGGAACAGGCGAGCTGGCCTGTGCTCTTCTGGACGAGTGCCATCTCACGAACGTACGTACCGCAGCCGCAGGCGCTGTAAGCGCTAAATATCTGGCTCCGAAAAACATCGATTGTATAGGAGTCATAGGTGCTGGCACCCAAGGCCGAATGCAGCTTGAATATTTAGCGTCTGTCATTGACTGCAAGGATGTCATGGTGTGGGGCATGAATCAGAACGAACTGGACGAGTACAGAAAGGACATGGAACCTTTGGAATACCGCATCCAAACGACTTTGAATACCGAAGATATTGCCGCTCACTGCAATCTTATCGTCACGGCAACACCCTCTAAATCTCCTTTGTTGTCCGCCGATAAGGTCCGTAAGGGAACGCATATTACCGCGATGGGATCGGACACTCCGGAGAAGATTGAGCTGGATCCAAAAATTCTCCAAAAAGCCGATATCGTCGTCGCCGACAGTATCAGCCAGTGTCTCGTGCGGGGTGAGATCCATCAGGCCCTGAAGGCCGGAGTGCTGGAAAAAGAGCGGATCGTGGAATTGGGGAACGTGATCGTCCGTCCAGAACTCCGCAGAACATCCGAGGAACAGATTACCATCGCAGACCTGACCGGGGTGGCAGTTCAAGACATTCAGATCGCCAAGGCCGTCTATCATGCCTTGGAAATCATGGAATAGCTGGGTTTTGTATGACATAACCCGGTGACTCATCCTTGATGTCCTCATGTCTTTTGCAAGGTCCATGGAAAATGCCGGTTTTCAGGTGTGATGATTTGACATTCACATCCAGCTCCCAAAGCATCCTTCTGGCTCTTCAGACAGAAATGTGGTATATAAGATATAATGTAATACACGCTGAAGAGTGAGCGTGCAAGGCTTAAATATCTTGAGGAGGAGCTTATGACAGCTAAAGAAAAATCCGGCTTCCAGCCTTTTTTGATGGAACGGATGATGTCCAAATGGGAGAATGCCGTTGACTACAACCTTTCAGAGAGCGGTGTTCATCCTATGCCGGTCCGCGAGCTGGTGGATGATCCGGCTGCGATTGACAACCTGCTGTCCACCGAGCTGAACTATGCCCAGGCCAACGGGATTATCGAGCTGCGGGAGCGGATCGCCGCCCTTTATCCCAATGCAGCCGCTGACAACGTGCTCGTGACCGTGGGCTGTGCCGAGGCGAATTTCATCACTCTCCAGACTCTGCTCCGCCCGGGGGAAGAACTGGTGATGATGCTGCCCAACTATATGCAGATTTGGGGTATCGCCCACAACCTGGGTTTCCGGGTCAAGACCTTCAACCTGAAAGAGGAAGAAAGCTGGGCTCCCGACCTGGACGAATTGAATAAGGCCGTTTCCAATAAGACCAAACTCATCGCTGTCTGCAATCCCAACAACCCCACCGGCCGCATTTTGACTGAAGCCGAGATGGACGCTGTTATCGCTGTCGCAGACAGAGTCGGGGCGTGGATCCTTGCCGACGAGGTGTACAGCGGCGGAGAACGATTGACCGACACGCAGACACCTTCTTTCTGGGGACGTTACCCCAAGGTGCTGGCTCACAACAGCTTGAGCAAGGCCTACGGCATCCCCGGCGTACGCATCGGCTGGGTGGTGGGACCCGCGGAGACAGTGGACGATATCTGGGCCCGTCACGAATACACAACCATCAGCGCAGCTACACTGTCCAATAAACTGGCAGCCATTGCTCTATCGCCTGAAGTGCGCCCGCGTCTCCTTCAGCGCGGCCGTGATTACATCCGCCGGGGCTATCCGATCCTTGACGCTTGGATGAAAGAACACGAGGGAACATTCAGTGTGGTCCCCCCGCAGGCGGCCGCCATCGCTTTTGTGCGCTACCACTTGAATATCAATTCGACTGAACTTGTAGATCGTCTCATGCGGGAGAAGAGCGTGCTTATCGTACCCGGCGATCACTTCGGCCTGGACCATCATCTCCGAATCAGCTTCGGCCTGCCTCCGGACTATCTGCGCCCAGGGCTGGACCGCATCCACGAACTGATCACTGAGCTCGGTGGCTAACGGGGGGCTCAATCCAGTGGTTGAGATCGTCGATTGAGATGAAAACAACATAAATCAGAAACCTCAACCTGTCAAGAAGTATTAATCAGGGTCGCGGGAGGTGCTTCACATCATCATGTTATCTTATTATTCTCCCCAGATGGAAATTGGGCAGGATATATCACCAAGTTTCCAGGCTTCCCTTTCCCATGTGTTCTCTCAAGCTTTCATGGCTTCCACATCTTCGATGGTCTTGGGGATAGGCTTTCCCAAGAGGCGGTAACCATCCTCGGTAATCAAAAAGTCCTCTTCGTTCCGAAGGCCACCAAAGTCCTTGTAGGTTTCAACCTTATCGTAATTTATAAACTGGGTGAATTTGCCTTCTGCTTTCCACATATTGATTAACTCGGGGATAAAATAGATCCCAGGTTCAATGGTGATGACAAATCCGGGCTCTAGTTTTCTGGCCAGCCGGAGAGATTTGAGTCCGAATTGGGTGCTTTTTTCCTTACCGCAGTACCCAACATACGTTTCCCCAAGGTTTTCCATGTCGTGAACATCAAGTCCCATCATATGCCCTGTCCCGCATGGAAAAAACAGGGCATGAGCGCCTGCAGCCACTGCTTCCTCTACATCTCCCTTCATGAAACCCAGATCTTTTAATCCTTGAGCAATGACTCGACAGGCTAAGAGATGGATATCCTTGAAGGGTATACCCGGTTTCAAAGCAGCAATGGCAGCTTCATGGGCGTTTAGGCAGATCTGGTAGATCTCCTTTTGGCGTGGAGTGAAATGTTTGTCCACGGGCATGGTGCTGGACAGGTCACCGGCGTAACCCATGGCTGTTTCAGCCCCAGCATCTAAAAGAAACATCTGCCCGCTCTTAAGGACGTTGTCATAACTATGATTGTGAAGTATTTGCCCGTTAACTGTAGCTATGATCGGAAAAGAGATTTGTCCTCCCGCAGCCAGCGCAACTTGGTGAACGGCTGCAGCTATCTGAGCTTCAGTGATGCCTGGTCGGGCCATCCTCATGGCTTTAAGATGCATATCAGCGGAAATATTCACAGCTTTTCCAATTTCTTCTGTTTCTTCTGGTGTTTTGCATTGTCTCTGATCCACAACAGCCATAATGAGCTCAATGGATGCGGATTTCTCGACCTTCTCCTGCGGCATTTCCAGCCAATCTGACAATTTAAGGATATGTTCGCAGCGGTAGGACGGGAGAAAATGGATTGGCCGCTTTTTTAAACGCGCTTCGGTGAGAAGGTTTTTGATTTCTGCCATATCCAAAGTTTCTTTAACCCCTGCTCTGGCGCAGTTCTCCTCGAGGCTGGGCTGTTTCCCCATCCAAACGATGTCTTCCACAGTCAGGTCTGTTCCCAAAATGATGTCCCGCCCTTCTTCAACATCGATTACACCAACCAGACCAGGATAAGACAGGCCAAAAAAGTACAAAAAAGAACTGTCCTGACGGAAAGGATATGGATTATCCAGGTAGTTCATAGGGCTTTCGTCGTTTCCTAGCAAAAGGATT
Source organism: Candidatus Aminicenantota bacterium (assembly GCA_021162615.1). GTDB lineage: Bacteria > Acidobacteriota > Aminicenantia > Aminicenantales > Aminicenantaceae > WJMT01. The sequence goes on along the minus strand of JAGGYH010000084.1, from coordinate 38,366 downwards.
AAACCTGAAGAGACTTGGGTTCTAAGCCGTTGCCGGCGCTCCTTGTAGATTTTTGCGCTAAACATGTGATCCTCCTTTAATCAACATGACCTATTCATAAAGATGATAATGTATTTATTATTCATTTTGTTCAAGCGATATGCAAGATTTTATCAAGAACCAATCTCTGCACATTTTTCTTGTTATGATTTTTATTTTCAATCGCCATTTTTTTATGAATAATCCAGGTTAATTAGCAATCCCCCCCTCCTCCTCAGGCTCAGCTCTCTATGGCGGATGAGCAACTATCAGAATATATGTAATATTCTAAACTCCCTTAGTTCAGGGGGACGAAGGGAGATCTCTTTTCTTTTTTAAGCCTCATAAAGACTGGTTTTCTGGTGTTTTCTCTTTTTTGCGGGTTTCTTTTTGACCGGACGTATTTTTTGCGTATATTATTAATGGTGAAGTCGCTTTGAGGGCGGAAATTTGATAAAATGGAAGAAAAATCAGCAGCAACCAAAAAACAGATATTTGCAAGGAAGTTCAACATGATGTGAGCGTTATGAAAAAGAGAACTATTCTTCTTTCGGTAAAAAACCCGACCGATTATAATCTGCTCGCCGATTTACTGCAAAAGGAAGGACACCGGGTAAAAAAACTTACCGGCACCGACAGAATGGAGCTTGTAAAGAAAGCCGATGCTGTTCTTGTGGACGAAATGACCGGCCCAAAGGTCTGCTCATTCCTGAAAGAAATAAAGGAATCAGCCGGGCCATATCTACCTATTCTGGCCCTTTTGCCCCTAAAAGCGCCGGCTGAACCCTGGCTGAGCAAATGTTTTGATGACATTATCCGAATGCCTGTCGGGAAAGCCGAGTTCCAGTCACGGATAAATTCTTTCTTGAAACTACGTGCCCAATCGGAAGAGATAATTGAAAACAGCGAGCGGAAGTACGGAGCTGTTTTTAAAGCCACCGGAACGGCAACCATAATCATTGACGAAGATACGACTATTGTACTTGCCAATAATGAATGTGAAGAAGTTACCGGATATTCCCCTGACCGGCTTATCGGGAAACGCTGGACCGAATTCGTTCACAAAGAAGATTTGGCGTTGATGCTGAGCCGGCATAAGGCGTGCAGAGAAAATCCGAATTCGGTTGAAAGAAAATATGAAGTGCGCCTGATCAATGCCAAAGGAGAAATCAGAAATGCCATTCTTTTTGTTGCCATGATTCCCGGCACTAAGCAAAGCGTGGTCTCCATGCTAGATATCACCGAACGCAAAAAGGCGGAAACGGCGCTGCGGGAAAATGAAGAAAGATTCAAACAGATATTTCAATTTTCACCCGATGCGATTCTGCTCCATGATTTTGATATGAATATCCTGGATGCTAATAAGCATGCGGTGGAAGTGTTTGGCTATTCAAGAGATAAACTGCTGGGAAAAAAGGTAACAGATTTACATACCGAAGATGAACTCATTTATTCAAAACAAGTATTATCTGCGATGAAAAAAACAGATATGTTAACCGTAGAGACAAAGTTTAAAAGAAAGGACGGGTCTGTTTTTTTTGCCGAAGCAACTCCCTGTCAATATGCACTTGGAAATAAACAGATAATTCATGTTACTATACGAGACATCACCGAACGAAAGCAAACGGAAAAGGTGCTGAAGGAAAGCGAGGCAAAATTCCGTTTGCTATTTTCAGAAATGAGAGAAGGTGTCTATCTCCACGAAATTGTCTATAACAAGAAAGCGAAAGCAATTGATTATCGAATAATTGAAACGAATCCGGCTTCTGAAAAATATCTCAATATAAAACCCGAATACGCCATAGGAAAACTGGCAACCGTACTTTACGGAACAAAAGAAGCTCCATTTCTTGATATTTACGCAAATGTGGCAGAAACAGGCAAAAGTGTGACATTCGAAGAATATTTTCCGCCGATGAAAAAATATTTCCATATCTCGGTATATTGTCCGGAAAAAGGAAAATTTGCAACAATATTCACTGATATCACCCAACGCAAGCGCTCAGAAGAGCGGTTAAAGCAGAGTGAATACCTGCTGCGTCAGGTGCTCAATACCAATCCGTCTGTCATATTTGTAAAGGATAAAGATTCTCGAATTCTGTTAGCCAATAAAGTCATGGCAAATTTCTATAACCTGTCTGTTGAAGATGTCACGGGTCAGCGCCAATCCGACCTGCATCGCCGATTCGGAGTAGATCCAAAACAGATTCAGAATTGGCTGGCTAATGATAAAGAGGTAATTAAAACCGCTCAGCCGAAACATCTGATCGAACTTGGAACGGACAGTCAGGATAGACAGATCTGGTTTAGGACAGGGAAATATCCAATCAACATAGGAAAAGGCCGGCGCGGCGTTTTGGTTATTTCCGAAAACATCACGGAACAAAAACAGGCCGAAGAACAAATTAAAAAAGACCTTAAGGAAAAAGAAGTGCTGCTCCGCGAACTCTATCACCGGACCAAAAACAACATGCAGGTGATTTCCGCCATGCTGCGGCTCAGGGCGCGAACCATGCCGGATGAAACGGTACAAACCGCCTTCCGGGAAATTGAACTGAAAATTCGTTCAATGGCTCTTGTGCATCAAAAACTGTACGAATCACAGGATTTGTCTTCTTTGAATCTGAAATCCTATTTCAGCAGCTTAATTTCTATGATCCGGCAAAGTTTTCTTTCGGAAGGTGATAAAATTCAATTTCATTTTTATGCGCCCGAAGATATGCCTGTTTTGATCGATACGGCAGTTCCGCTTGGATTGATATTGAATGAACTGCTCACCAATGCGGTGAAGCACGCTTTTTCTGCCGAAAAGAAGGGAGAGATCCAGGTGGTTTTAAAAAGGGATGCTCAAAAAAGGATGATCATTGAAGTCTCCGACAATGGCGCAGGATTCCCCGAAGGTTTTGATGTGGAAAAAGACGGCCATTTGGGGTTGCAAATGGTGATTGATCTGGCCAGGCATCAATTGGGTGGCGAGGTCACTTTTGTAAGTGAAAAAGGTTCTAAATGCCGAATTGAGATTGCAAAAGAAATATACAAGATGAGGATATAAAAGATGCCAAAACCAAAATAAAATGGGGACGCTCCATAAGGTACCACCCTATAACTGAAAATGCACACAGTAATACCATAGCTTCAGCGCTTTTCAAATGAATCTGTCACATGAAAGATTTGTCTACTAATAAAATAATAATATTAATAAAATATATAAGTGGGATCTATGAATCGATACGATAATATAAGCACAAAAGAGTTGATTAGGCTGTGGATTGAAGAAGTGTCAAGAGGCGTGCAGTATTACGAGGTGAATCGGCACCCTGACTCTTTCCATGATCTCAATGCAGTTGATTGGCAGGCGGATAAGCTATTCCCAGGTCAGTCTGGTGAGCCGCGAGCTGATTGATGCAGTGGTGAAGTGGAAAATTGTATAAATTTGTATTTTGAGTATATATTAAATTATTCAGAATTGTTTAACAAAACCAAAAAATCCAAATTAATTTAGAGGAGAGTTCCTTATGTTTTCATTTAAGAAGATCAGTTCTTTATTAATTGCCTTATGCTTACTGTTCTCAGGAAGTGCTTTGGCCCAGAAGACAATTTTACTGAAAGAGAACCTTATCTGGGAAATTATTGCAGAAGTATCAGGGCAGTTACAGGTAAATAATATAATGCAGATGGCTCCCTACGAGATGAACAGACCAGAAAGAGAGTACCTCGAAAATTACCGAGAAACGGATTTTATGCTTAATATCCTGAAGCAATACGGCTTCTCGGATGTTCATGTTGAGAAATTTGATTCCAATCCGCAGTGGGACGCGGTCAGGGGCAGATTAACCATCACCAGTCCCCGCAGAGAGGTAATTGCCGACCATGATAGGGTGGCAGCTTCACTGGCAAAAGGGTCAAAAAGCAGCAATGTGAAGACAGAGCTGGTCTATGTTCCCCACGGTAACAGTGAAGAAAGTTATAAAGACATAGATGTGACAGGGAAAGTAGTCATTTCCGAAGGCAATATCAGCTCAATCTTCAAAGCCGCTGTCAATAAATATGGGGCGGCCGGGGCAGTAGCCTACGAAGTCAGATACCCGGAAAGATATCCTGATATGCTGGTCTGGAGTTCCGTCCATCCGGCAGAAAACACCAAGGGGGGGTTCGGTTTTCTGATTAGCTACACCAAAGGACGGGAGTTAATCGCCCAACTTAAACAAGGGAAAAAGATAACTGTCCAGGCGGAGGTGGAAACAAAAGAATATCCCGGTAAACTGGAAGTGGTAACCGGCCTTATTCCAGGAACAGACAGATCGGAACAGGAACTACTGCTTGTTGCTCATCTTTTTGAAGGGATTGCCAAACAGGGCGCCAATGACAACCTAAGCGGCGTTGCCTGTACTCTGGAGACAGGAAGAACAATCCTTGAGCTAGTCAAAAAGGGAGTGATAAAAAAGCCGAGAAGGAGTATCCGCTTTTTATGGGTTCCTGAATTTTCCGGCTCAAGAGCATATGTTAAGAAACATCCGGATGAGATGGAACGTATCTTTGCCGGTATCAACATGGACATGGTCGGTGAAAATTTATTCAAGACCCGCTCAATTTTTTATCTCAGTAGGTCAGCTTGGGCTAGGCCCACTTTTTTTAATGATATTATCCAAGAGTTCGCAGAGCTAACGCGGGAAATGAATAACAACGGTGTAAGCCCTTATTATGGAAAATTAGCTCTTCAGATAGCCAGCCCTTTAGGTGCTCAGCATCCTTTCCTCCTGAATATCATAGGTTTTGACTCGGGCAGCGACCATATGGTTTTCAGTAACAGCAATGTTAAAATTCCGATGGCGTTTTTCAACTGCTGGCCTGATGATTTTTACCACAGCAGCCTGGATACTCCTGATAAATGTGATCCGACTCAGTTAAAGCGGGTGGCCTTTATTGCTGCAGTTTCCGCCATAACGGTCACAAGGGCCAAGCTGGAAGATGCCCGCACTTTTGCGGCCTTGTCGGCTGGTAAAGGCCGGAGAAGAATAGCGGATAAGTATGAGTATTCCGTAAATTTGATACAGACGGCAGAAGCTGCTGACCTTTATACAGCCTATAAAAAAGCAGCCATAACGATGGAGCAGTCTTACAAGCATGAAATTGCGAATTTAAAGACTATCCAGTTAATAGCTGAAGATGATAAAGATGCGATAAGAAGTATTGAAATCGAGTCAGCTAATTTTAATAATGAAATGAAGGCGTCATTAAAATCCCTTAATGAATTTTATAAATTTTGGTGTAGAGAGCATGGTATTAAGCCTCAGAAATTGGGATTAGCTCCAGAAGAAGAAAAGATGAGCAAACTGATCCCTGCAAAAAAAGCAAAAGGCATGGTGGCTCAGATGGAGGTAGATATGGATTCCGGTCTCCCCGAATCACATGAGGTTTTTAAGTATCCGTATGCTGCTTGGGAATTGGCCAATTTCATTGATGGTAAAAGAACCATGCTTGAGATAGCCCAGGCTGTTCTGGCTGAATGTGGCGGTCCTCTGCCCGAAAAATCGGCAGAATTTTTCTATAGTCTTGAGAAAAAAGGGGTGATTGAGCTTAAGACGAAATAAAAAATCACCCTCTCACTGCATTGATAAAATCCGCCAGCAGACCGTAAGCGGTGGTACGGGGGCCGAGGTCTTCCTCAATGAAGGATAACTTTCCCAGCACATCTGATTTGAACTGGACGATGGCAGTAGTCTCGTTGATGTTGTAGAGTATTGAATTCGAACTAACCAGCTCCGGAGAAACTTTAGCTTTGATTTTCTCGCCCTTCTTCCAGGCATGGGCCACAAGCTTATAGCGTTTGCCCTCCGCTTTCGCTTTAGCGATCATCTCGGGAGTGATGCTTCTGATTCCAGTGCGATCAACCATATGGGGCGTAAAGGGGTGGTCCATCAGCACCGTGATCAAGGCCGCCAGCTTGACAGCTGCATCCCAGCCATCAATGTCTCCGCTGGGATCAGTCTCAGCAATGCCGATCTCTTGAGAATACCTGACCGCCTCATCAAAGCTGTCACCTGCTTCCAGGCGGGAGAGAATCAGGTTGGTAGTGGAATTCAGCACGCCCCAGATGGAGATCAAACCCACGACTGGTAATTGACGGAAGGAGGAGAAAATCGGTACTCCGTCCATCACCGTTGATTCAAAAAAGAATTTAACACCATGATCGGCAGCTAAGTCTTGGAGGTGGTGGCAGCCGTGAACCACAGTTCCTTTGTTAGCGGTGATGGCATGCATGTTATTCTCCAGCGCAGTCTCGATATAAGAGATAGCAGGCTGCCCATCCTTGTAGCTGACGGGCGTGTTCTCGAACATTACATCCGCACCGCTAGCTTTGATCAATTCGCGATTGTCTATGGGTGCCGGCGAGGGTGAGAGTTCATCCAGCGAGTTGCCAGATTCCATGATCTCAAGCGCTTTTCCCAGGTCAAGCCCATCAGGGTTTAACGCCCGTCCGTGAGTGCGGGTGGCTACAGCAGCAACCAAAAAGCGGATTGAGTAGCGGTGCTCGAGTTCTGAGCGTTTTTCAAGAAGCAGCCGGACCAGCGCCTGTCCTACATTGCCAAAACCAAGCAGTACTAGTTTGTATGTTTTCATTAGAACCTCTTAAATTATTGTGTTTTATGTATGTTAACCTGACCTATTCATAAAAAAATGGCGATGTATTTATTATTCATTTTGTTCCAACGACATGCAAGATTATATTAACAAGATTATATTAAGAATGGCACTTGGGAAGAAAAATTCTGTGGATGGAAAACTTCGGGAGACATCCCGCAGCGCGACTTTGAAGTGATCTATAGGCAGTCGGCAGGAGGCATTGAGGGTGATCAAGGATATAGATCTCCCCACTCCCAGTGACTTTCCCTGCAGCCGGGCCGCCCTCATCCGGAAATTGGTTTTATCAGTGGTTTCCGTCGGACCGCTGATTTCTTTTTTGAATCAAAACCCGCAGAGAAGCAAAGAAAAACCAGAAAAAAGAAGCCAATAAAAAGATCCATTTGTAGTTCTTTTCACTTACTTGACCCCAAAGGAATAAAAAAGGCGAGGCCAGGCAGCACAGAAGGCTGATTCCGGAAAGGGATGACAGCGCTATTTTTCGCATCATATCACCTCCTTCGAATCCCTTGGTTTGGCTCCTTCCTTTTTCCGTATGACATGGAGCAGGATATAGGCAATCAGGGCCAAGCAGTATCCCGGCAGCCATCGAAAAAAAAGATGCAAAGGCAAGAAAGAACAGACCGCTAATGTCCCGATCCATACGATCAATGCCCTCCCATTGAAAAGCTTTTTATTTTTTTCGGCTTGAAATTGTTCGATCTTAAACAGGGGAAAAAACCAATGCTCGGCAAGGACGATTGCACCGATGGGCATTAAAACCAGACCATAAATCGCCACATAATCCAAAAGCTTCACGAAAAAGACAGGGAAACATGAGAGGATGGTTGTCAAAAGGCCTGCAGTCAGGGTTACCTTCCAGCGGGGCCAATTGGGCGTTATGACCTGCAGAGCAAGGCCTGCTCTATACAACGTGGGATTTGCCGTGGTCCAACCTGCTATGAAAACACCGGCGGCGCCGGCCAATCCCGCAGCTTCAAAAGCCATTAGTCCAGGATGCATCTCACGCCCTATAGCTGCAACCATTATTCCTGAACAAATCCATGCGAGAAAATGCCCGCCATACATTCCAAACGCAGAATAAAGCCCGTAGGTCCACTTCTTAGCATACCGGAATAGGGCCATATCCGAAAGTCCGATGTGCATGGCAAGATTGCAGAACCATGCAAAAAACAGGACATGCGCCATGCGGAATTTTTCTTGGCCTTCAGCTGCCACTCCGCTCCAAATCTTGGTTTTGGCTACAGCAAAAAAATTATCGAAATTGGCATGTACCCCCAGGCGAGGAAGAAGAGCCAGAGCTCCTGCAATGAACAAAACAAAAATCCATGGTGAGCACACCTGGGCAAACCGGCTCAACTTCTCGAATCCCAGTACAGCCAATACAGTAAAAAGGATCCCGATGGCCAAGGTCAAACAAACCCAACCCAAGCTGCTGGGAAACACATCATCCAGGGAAGGGATGTCGATCCCGAAAACAAGCCCGAGAGCGGTAGCAGAAACACCGATCATAGCCCCGGCCAGTATGCAATAGAGGATGGCATTGGCAAGGTTATAGATAACATTGAGCCCGGGACCGGCCATCTTCCTTAAATACCAGTACAAAGTCAGGCGTGTCTGGGTGGCAATCGGAGCACAGATGAATGTCCAAGACAGGACTGCCAGCAGATTTCCCAGCATCAAGCCAAGGAGCAAATCATGTAGGCTTACGCCGTGGAGTACAAAAAAAGCACCGATCACAAATTCCGTGGCTGCCACATGTTCGCCGGCAAAAAGCCCTGCAAAACGGGCCCCGGTTTGCAGCTTATCCAAAGAAACAGGCTCGCGATCGAACTCATACAGATTGTCCATCCGATCGGTTATTTGCGATAACGAAGTGGCCATGATGCTGTTTTTAATATCCCAGAGTAATATACATTATGATGTGGCGATTTACAAGATACAGATCCGTTTGACATTTGGGATGAGGACATAGCAATATCGGCTTTACCAGCTTGTTATGTCTTAACTTTAAAAATATTCTGCAAAACTCCCGGCTGACAGTTCCTGCTGAACAGCCTGTGCTGAGGAACTATCAGAATATATGTAATATTTTAATCCCATATTTCAGGGACAAGGGAGATTTTTTTCTGGTTCATCACGGAAATGGATACCTGGGATTGAAAAAAAGGGGGACACCGTATTAAATTCCTCATTGAAAAAAACTATTTACAAAAAGGAGGAATAACGATATCCCTGTTATTGTTATATCATGCTTTGGGCCTTTATGGATTTCATCAGTTAAGATTCTGGCAAAAAGGCGGCGCTTTGTACTTGGAGGCTGTTCGATCCAAGAAGCGCTGCGGGGTCTGCAGTACATGGGATGTGAAGAGCTTATGGCTATCGAGACCTTGTTTATTTTAAGCTGAAAATCTACAACTTACATGCCACCAGGTACTCATTATTGTGATGAACCCTCTGAAAAAACCTGGGCAGTGAATATCTCTATTTCCGCCCCTTTTTTCCATGCGTCTTCCTCCAACCCCGCTTTCAGACATCCGTGTCTGAGATATGTCTCCAAATCCCATCCATATTCCATAGGAACCTGTGGCAGAAGAAGGCCTGAATGAAAGCCTTTGGAAATGATGATACCGTGTTTCCCTACTTCTATTTCAGAAATATCCTTTATTCTTTTTGGAACGGAAAGCACGGAAATCTCAATATCGATATCAGGAAATTCCTCTTTCCCAACGGGCAGAAACCGCGGATCCTTTGCGGCTGCCATGACAGAAGCTTCGATAATGGTCTTGTACAAAGGGTAACTGGGAGTGGGATATCCTATGCATCCTCTTAATTGATGATTGTGTTTGATAGTTACAAAAGCTCCCCTTTTTTCCTTTAAAACACCTTCCTCGGCCTCAACATCTATGTGTTTCCCCTTTTCCAGATAATACTTTATGGAATCACGCGCTAATTTGAGTAAAAATCTTTGCTTGTCTTTATCAAGGTCCCTTTCCATTAAAATCTACTCCCTGTTAATGATGTGGGTATCAACTGATTTCAGGATAAACGCATCATCATAATCTATGCAAAAAGAATTCACTGAAATACCCTTTTTTCTGTCCGTTTTTATCCTTAAAAGAACTTTTCCCACAGCAAAAGGAACAAAAAATTTTTCAGCTTCTCTTTCTTCTAAAGAAAAGGTGTAAAACCCAACCACTTTATCATCAAAATGCCGGTTGATCTCCGTGAAGCTCTCTTCCGTCATACAAAGAGCCTTATGTAAGGGAAAAACCTGTTCAATATAATATTCATGCCCCCGCTTATGGCCGATAAGGATCCCTTCCAAACAGGAACGGGCGAGGGCCAGACCCTCTAAGTACTTCCGTGCTTCACAGCCTAGATACACACCCATTTTTTTTATTATAACAAATTATTCTGTCATTTTTTACACATAAGTGATATATATATTCAAAATAAACAAAGAAGGAGAAAGCAATGAGGGCTACAATTTTTAAACTCCTTGTCATACTTATCTTCCCGCTCGCTCTCTTGAGTCAGGATGCAGAGCAGATACTCACCCAAGCAGATGAATTGTATGAAACCATGTCAGACATGGAAACAGCAGAGAAAGCCCTGGATCTCTATCGAAAAGCCCTGAACCTGACAGAAGACAAATATGAACCCTACTGGAAGATTGCAAGAATGTTCTATTACATCGGAGAACACACTAAGAGTAATAAAGAAAGAAAGAATATTTTTTCTCAAGCTATCTATTATGCTGAAAAGGCCATCCAGCTCAGTCCCGAACAACCGGATGGATATTACTGGAGGGGAGTCAACAATGGAAAATACGGGGAGAGCAGAGGTGTCTTAAAAAGTTTGTTCCTTGTCAAGCCAATAAAAAGCGATATGAATAAAGTGATTGAACTAGACCCGAAATATGAAGACGGAGGCGCTTACAGAGTGCTGGGCCGGGTTTATTTCAAGCTTCCCGGTTTTGCCGGCGGGGATAATGAGGAATCTTTGAAACTGCTGGAAAAATCCATTGAGATAGGGCCGGAGGATGCAAACACAAGACTCTTTTTAGGAGAGACTCTCCTTGCTATGAACGAAATAGAAAGAGCCAGGGAAGAACTTGAGTTTGTGCTTTCCATGGAAGACGATCCCTGCTGGAAATCCGATGTGGGCAATGCAAAAAAAAGCGCTGAGGAGCTTATCAAGGATAAAAAGTTCCAAAGGGATTAAAAATACTTATCAGCCATTTCTTCAAGCTCTCTCAATGATTTTTCAGCCCTAAGGCGTTCTCTTTCAAATTCCTCAGGTTTCAAATCCGTATTGATCTTTATGGGCTCCCCATAAACCACAACCAATCTTGTAAAAGGATAAAAAAACAGAAAACGATCCCAGCTTTTAAAAAACTTCCCCTTTTTTGAAGAATAAGTAAACGGAACCAAATAAGCTCCTGTTTCCTGTGCAAGACGAACAGCGCCGGGTTTCATTTCTCTCTCAGGACCTTTTGGACCATCTGCGACTATGATCAATTCACCACCTGAGGTCATCAATTTTATCATTTTTTTCCATTCGTCCACTACAGGATGAGAACCGGAACCTCTCAACAATTTGTATCCCCATCCGGATAAAATCCGGGCTATGATTTCTCCATCCCTGCTGGGACTGACTAAAGCGGATATGCCTCTCTTCCTGAAAAAATAAGAAGCAAACAGAATCCTTCCATGCCATAGAATAAAAATGACAGGCTTTTGAGATTTTCTTAATTTGATATACGGTTTTTCCCCCAGCACCGTCTTCCGGGTCGATATCCCTAAAAGCCAAATCAGGAACCTCCCTGACAGGCCTATTATAGCCCAATAAATTCTCTCAAAAACAGACATTAGATACATAATAATCAGTGGCCGCTAAAGAGTAAAGAGGAAAAGTCTAATGGCGGCCGTCTATGACCCATCCCACCAAAAAACTCAAACCACTGATCCCTAATCCCAAGGGAACGGAATAAGGCCATTCCGGCCATTTCAAATGGATCATTCCGGTACCTGATAAAAAACCAATGAATGAAAAAAGTGTTCCTGATGAAAGACTTAGAAGTCCTGCAAAAAATTTTTTCTTCTTGAAATAAAGCATCGCAATCCCGGGAATAAAAAAACCCGCACACATTATCTCCGAGGCCAATCCCAGTGTTTTTAAAATACTCTGCATCCTGGTCGCTATGAGAAAGGCCATTCCTCCCACTACCAGAGTTGCGGCCCTGCTCAGAAAAACAGTATGCTTTGATTGGCTGATGCGGAATATTTGTTGAAACACATCACGGGTCAAAGATAGAGCGCCTGTATTTATGGCCGTATCCATGGTGGACATCAATGCTGCGGTAATGGCTATGAATAAAATCCCTCCCAGTATATATCCTGACTTCCCGGATATAATGGCAGAAAGAATCTGTTCCCCCTGATCCGCGGAGGAAAACAAGGCTAAAGAAAGCATCCCTATGAGGGTAACAGCTCCGTAGTACAATAAAAAAGTCGCTGACGAAGCAAAAAGGCCCTTTTGAGCCTCCTTTTTTGTGCGGGCAGATTGAATCCTCTGCCAGACGATAGGGGAGATAGTCCATGCTGCCGTAAAGGAAACAAACACCAGAAAGCTTCTTTCAAAATTGTAAAAAAAATTAAAATAATTGGTTTTCCCAAACTCCTGCGCTAAAAAAGAAACATCTGAAAGAGAAGAGGAGCTGAACAGAAAAATACAAAGTCCTGTCATGCCAACCACGATACAAAAAAATTGAAATCCGTCCGTGATCACTACTGAAAAAAAACCACCAAAAACGGAATAAATCAAAACCACACCGACTCCTAAAAGCAACCCGTTGACATAAGTCGTTCCAATAAACTCACACAGGAATTTTCCGGCGGCCACCATTTGACTTGATGCCAGTACAACCATATACCATACAATGATCACAGAGGCCATATGCCTGACAGCTCTGCCGTACCGCATCTCCACAAGGTCAGGCAGGCTGACGATAGGAAGCTTTTGAATACGGGACGCAAGAAAAACAGCAAAAATAAGCACTGTTACCACTGAAGGAAATCCCATGACCCAGAACGAACTCAATCCATTGATATAGGCTTCATCCACGGATACGAGAGTAGCTGCCGCTCCGATCCATGATGCTGTGACAGAAAGATAAACCAAAATTCCGGGAAGCCTTCGGGAAGCCAAGAAAAAATCCTCCACACTGCGTATACGCCTGGAGAACAGAAAGCTGACAAGAAGCAGCAGTCCCATATAGCCGAGGAGAACAGCAAAATAAACACCCTGCATAATAGGCTTTATAACAAAAAGAATTCCAATTTAAAAGGGAAAGCCGAAAAAAACAAGACCTTGATGAAATTGTTTGATATAATTTAGCCTAAATGAAATGCGTTGTTTTTTATCTTATCCTATCCCTGTCCGGCTTTTCTCAAAACGCGGCGGATATAGCCAGCCGGACCGAACAGAAACTCCGATCACTCATTTCCTTCCAGGCCGAGTTCAAACAGGTCTATTATTCTTCCTCAGTCTCGACTCCTCTTACAGAATATGGGACCGTCTATTACAAGCGACCGGGATTGATGAAATGGGCTTACACGGAACCGGAGGAAAAAACGGTCCTGTTGACGGAAAACAAAATCCAATATTATTTCCCGGAAGATAACCAGCTTTTGATCCAAGATACAACGGATGAAGAACAGAGCAACAATATCATGTCGCTTCTTACAGGGAAAACGCATATCCTTCAGGATTATGACGCTGAAACCGCAGAAGAAGATGCTGCCGGCAGCAACTATCACATCAAATTAATCCCCAAATATAACGATATAGAGAATTTTATCCTTCTTGATATAGATAAAAAATCTCTGTTTATCATAAAAGCTACATTCTTTGATTGGGCAGGAAACAAACAGGAATTCATATTCAGCCGCATTCAAATAAACAGGGATATGCCTGACAGAACCTTTGACTTAATTGTCCCGGAAGACGTGGAAATAATAAAGTAAACGCTTCAAAAAAACCGAAATACCTATAATACGTATGTAAGTAAGGGGATTAAACCTCCTCCATGAGTGAAGACAAATTACTTGTTAAAAAAACAATTGAAGGCGATGACAAATCCTTTGAGATGATCGTGAAAAAGTACGAAAATCCAATCATCAATTATATAGGTCAGACCATACGAAACTATAATCTCGCCCTTGAATTCACTCAAGAAGTGTTTTTAAAAGCCTATAAAGCCCTTCATACTTTCAATCCCAAGTACACATTCAAAACCTGGCTTTTCAAAATCGCATCAAATCACATAATAGACCACTGGAGAAAGAAAAAAATCGAATACATATCCATTGACCATCCAATAAAAGAAAACGAGAACTTTTCGCCTCCCCAGATCGAATCAAATGAAATGGTCGCTCCTAAACAGCTTGAACTAAGGGAATTAGGGATAAAGATAGAAAAAGCATTGGACCTTCTTCCCCCTAGATTGAGAGAGCTTTTTGTATGCAGGCATATGAACGACCTGAGTTATCAAGAAATTGCTGAAATAAAAAATCTCCCTGTAGGGACCGTAAAAAACAGAGTTTTTCAAGCCAAAGAACTGCTCAGAACTCATCTGGAGGAAAAATTATGAAATGCCTTGACCCGGCTGAAATGTATTCCTATCTGGATGAAGACCTGACCGATCAAAAGAAAGCTGATGTCGAAAATCACTTAGCTTCCTGCCGGAAATGCAGACAATCCATGGAGAAAAAGCAGCGTATGCTTGAAGCCCTAAAAAACATCCCCTGCTACAAAACTCCTAAAGGATTCACCAACCAAATCATGTCAAAAATCAAGCCTGTCAGACCATCCCCGTCTGATTGGTTTAAAGCCGGAACAGCCGCTGTGATCTTTATTACTGCTGTTTCTTTGCTGTTCTTTGCCTTCTCAAAACAGGGGCTGGCTGATTTTGCCGTCAATTTCTTTCAATCAGCAATCAACTTATCCCGGGAAGCCCTCGTAACATCCATAAAATTCTTTAAATCCATGGGTGTTCTCATACATATATCCCTTCAGCTCATAGGGCTCATTCTTAAAAGCATTCGTTCTGTCACTCCTGTCGTGAGTACTGAGATACAGATTTTCAGTGTTCTCTTTGCTATTTTGATCACCCTTTTGGTCATATTGTCAATGAAACAAAAATATATTTTAGGAGATAAGAGATGAAATCGAAATTATTATACACGGTTCTTTCCATTCTCTTGATTTCAGCTCCGTTATCAATCCATGCCCAGGATAAAGTCACGATAAAAAGTGATATCTATGTGGCTGAAGACGAAATCCGGGCCAATGTTTTTTCATTCGGAGGAAATATAATCATAAAGGGGAAAGTCAAAGAAAGCGTTGTCTCTCTCGGGGGTTCCATAACTGTGGAAGGGGAAGTGGGCGAAGAAATACTGGGGATAGGTTCAGATATCTATCTAAAATCCGGTTCCACAGTCATGGGAGACATCGTCTCCATTGGAGGAAGCATCACCAGGGATCCGGGAACCACTATTAATGGAGACACCCTGTACTTCAAATCTCCCGGGGACCTTTTTACAAAAAAGACGCTCCGCTCATCCCATATATTCTCCTTATACTTAATATTCAAATTGATCACATCGTTTATCTGGCTCATTTTTGCCATTGTACTGGCTCTGATACTTCCCAGACAAATATATTATGCCTCTGACCAAATCAATGAATCTTTTGGGCCGATCTTTGGAACAGGATTATTGAGTTTGATCCTGTTTATGGCTCTTTGTCTCTTTTCTGTGCTCCTCTCTCTATTGGTCATAGGCATTCCGATTCTTTTTTCGCTCATTCTGCTGGCTCTTATCATCAAAATACTGGGAAATGTGATTATCTTTCACTTTTTCGGGAAAAGCATCGCAAAGCCATTTGGAACCAGCCATCCCTCGATTCTTATGTCAATATTCCTGGGCTTTATTCTCATAACCCTGCTGACCAGCATTCCGATTCTTGGCGTTCTTATCTCTTTCCTTTTGACCATTATGGCATGGGGAGTCGTGATCAGAACAAAATTCGGAACAACTGAAAACTGGTTTAAAAGAAAACTGCCAGAAGAAACAAATACTTGATAGATCAGATCTCTAAGATCTCTTTTTGTTTGGCCTCAGCCATGTTTTCAACTTTTTTGTAATAATTATCCAAAATCTCCTGGAGCTTATCCAGTCCCCAGAACTTGTCATCTTCGGTAATTTCTTTTTCCTTTTCCATCTCTTCTATCATGTCTTTGGAATCTCTTCTCATATTGCGAAGGGCTGTCTTTTCATCTTCCAGCAACTTTTTTATATGCTTGGCGATCTCTTTCCGTCTTTCCCCATCTAATGGAGGAATGGGGACCTTCAGTATCTCTCCCTCATTAATAGGATTCAGACCCAAATCAGCGGCACGGATCGCTTTATCTATCTCTTCAGTCATTGACGGGTCATAAGGCTTTACGGTGATCAAAGTAGGATCGGGTATCGCCAGTGTCGCAATTTGATTAACAGGGGTCTTTGAACCGTAATAGTCGACCCTAATATCTTCAAATATATTGATGTTTGCGCGGCCGGTTCTTAACTTGGATAAAGTCTTTCTGAAATGTTCAACTGACTTATTCATTTTTTTCTCTAAGTCTATTAATTCTTGTTTGACCATTGTTTTATCCTTTTAATGAAATAAATTTATAAGTCAAGAGAAATAAAGTCCCTATCAATAAATCTTAGTCCCTATGTCTTTTCCCAGAACGATTTTTTTGATATTTCCCCTTTTTTTTATATTGAACACGATAATAGGCAGCCCATTATCCTTGCAAAGGGAAATAGCCGTCGCATCCATAACTTTTAAGTCCTGTTTGAGGACATCTATATATCTTATTTCATTATATCTTTTTGCGTTTTTGTCTGTGACAGGGTCAGCAGAATAAACACCGTCCACTTTTGTAGCCTTCAAAATCACTTCAGCCTTTATTTCCAGAGCTCTCATCGCAGCCGCTGTATCTGTTGTGAAATAAGGACTTCCTATACCCGAGGTAAAAATAACGATCTCTCCTCTCTCAAGGTAATGGAGAACCTTTCCTCTAACAAACGGCTCAGCAACCGCCCTTAACTCAAGAGCAGAAACCTGACGCACAGACAGCCCTTCCTTACTCAAAATGTCCTGCAAAGCGATTCCATTGATGATCGTGGCCAGCATCCCCATATAATCTGCTGAAACTCTATCTATGCCGACTTCGCGCCCCCTGGTCCCGCGAAATATATTTCCGGCCCCTATCATTATCGCAACCTGCACACCTGATGTGTGCAGTTCCTTGACTTCCTGAGCAATGGACCTGGCTTTCTTTATATCTATTCCAAAGGATTTGTTTCCAGAAAGAGCTTCACCGGAAAGCTTTAAAAGAACCCTCTGATATTCCGGCTTCTCTTCTGGCATTTTAATTTTTAAGGCCTGCCTATTGAAAATCTTGCAAATCTGTTTATTTTAATATTCTCACCGAATTTAGTGATATAAGTCGAGACTAATTTTTCTATAGTTATTTTATCATCCTTGATATAGGGTTGATTCCATAAGCAGACTTCAGAGTAAAACTTCTTCAGTTTCCCCTCGACAATCCTTTCCAGAATCTCAGGGGGTTTATCAGAATCCTTATACTGTTCTACTATGATCTCTTTCTCCTTTTCGATAACATCTTCAGGAATTTCCTCTGAAGTGATGTACTTGGGATTGGCAGCGGCTATGTGCAGAGAGAGATTCTTTACCAGTTCTTTAAACTCCTCATTCCTTGCCACAAAATCAGACTCACAGTTAACCTCGACCAACACTCCAAGCTTATTATCCGAATGGATGTAGGAACCCACGACTCCTTCTGTGGTTTCTCTCCCCATTTTGTCCTTAGCCCTATCATATCCTTTTTTTCTTAGATAGGTAATGGCTTTTTCAATATCTCCGTCGCTTTCCTGCAGAGCTTCTTTGCAGTCCATCATTCCTATTCCTGTAATTTGACGCAGTTCATTTACAAGTTTTGCTGTGATTTTCATTTTATGAAATCCTTTCCTTATTCAGACTTTCCAGATGACCCGGTCTTTTTTTTTGACTCGGAGCCGACCTTTTCTTTTTCTGGCCCTTTTTTGTTTTTATCTTCATCTTTACCTTCTGCTGTCTTCTTATCCTCTGCAGCTTCTCTCTCTACTGCCTTATCCTCGTCTTCTGTCTTATCTTCCTTTTTTATTTCAGCTTTAATTGACTCATCAGATTCTAAAGGTTCCGATTTATCCGCTTCTTCAGAAGCTTCTGGTTCTTCTCCCTCTATAACTTCCTCTTTTTTTTCTGACTCAATAAGCTCTTTTTCTACACGCTTTTTCTTTGCTTCGATAACAGCCTCCGCGATTTTAGAGGTAAACAGCTCTATAGCTCTCAAAGCATCATCGTTTCCCGGAATGGGAAAATCGATGTTATCCGGGTCTCCGTTCGTATCCACAATAGCAATGATAGGGATATTGATCTTCCTTGCTTCAGCAATGGCTATATTCTCTCTTATCGAATCAACGACAAAAATGGCTCCGGGCATTTCTGTCATGTTTTTAACACCACCTATATTCTTCTGGAGTTTTTTATAGACCTTATCCAGCTTTGACTGTTCTTTTTTTAAGAGAAGGTCCCACCTCCCATCTTCCTTCATCTCTTCCAGCTCGATCAGCTTCTCAGCACTTCCTCGTATCACATCAAAATTGGTTAAAAGTCCTCCTAACCATCGCTGATTGACATAATTTGATTCACATTTCTCTGCATACTCTTTGATGATATCCTGAGCCTGCTTTTTAGTCCCAACAAAAAGCAAATCTTTCCCCTCTTCAACAAGCTTTCCGATAAAATCCAGAGCCTCTTTAAAGATCTTTATGGTCTTCTGTAAGTCTACAATATAAATCCCATTTCTCTGGCAGAAAATATATTCTTCCATTTTTGGATTCCACCGTCTTGTCTGATGGCCAAAATGAACACCTGCCTCTAACAATTCCTTCATATTTACCGAAACCAACTGTAATCCTCCGTTTATCTCTTATGGTACTGAGGGGCTTTACGGGCTCCTCTTAATCCATACTTTTTCCTTTCCTTCACTCTATCATCTCTGGTCAGCAGTCCTGATTCTTTTAATACGGGCCTTAACTCTTTGTTGAACTCAACCAAAGCCCTCGAGACACCTAACCGGATCGCTTCTGCCTGGCCTGATATTCCTCCGCCGTTGACTCTGATAAAAAGATCAAATTTATCACTCGTCTCTGTTAAAAGCAAAGGTTTCTTTATTGTTTTTCGATGGCTTTCCAAAGAAAAAAAATTGTTAAAAGGCTGCAGCCTCTTGTTGACATATAGTGTGATGTCCCCTTTGCCCGGCCTAAGATAGACTCTGGCAACTGATGACTTCCGTCTTCCCGTGCCGTAATATTGTATTAAACTCAAATCTCCTCCTAAAACTTATATTCTTTTGGTTTCTGTGCTTCATGGGGATGATCAGGTCCCCGATAAACCTTTAGTTTTTTATGTATGGCCTGACCCAGCTTGTTCTTTGGAATCATTCCGCGGACAGCCTTTTTTATGACTTCTTCCGGATTGTTCTCAATCATTTCTCCTAAGGTTTTTTCTTTAATCCCTCCAGGATAACCTGTATGGGAATAATACTTTTTTTGAGCTGTTTTATTTCCGGAGACAATTATTTTTTCTGCATTGATAACAATCACATGATCTCCACAGTCTAAAAAATTGACATACTGAGGCTTCCCTTTTCCTCGGAGTAAACCGGCTACTTCAGTGGCTAATCTTCCCAGAACTCTTCCTTCAGCATTGATAAGCCACCAATTCCTCTCGATCTCATCCTTTTTCGGTATGTAAGTCTTCATAACACTAATCCTTAGAACTTAACGATATATGATAATATAATAATGATGGTAAAAGACACCAATATTGGTGAAGAAATATACTAAATCTTCAGATAATTGTCAACTGCTCAAATTCTTAAAAACTCAAACAATACGCTTTTCTTGATCATTCCACAATTACTCTAGGTCGTCTGGGATTGAACTGCTTGTTCAAAAAAATGCCCGGAAGAAAACCACCTATATGAGCGAACCAGGCAACACGCTGTATAGGATTATCGTCTCTCAAAGGTATGAACATAGGTCTTTAAAAAAAAGGCCTATTTACAATAGGCCTTTCATTATTATTTTATAGTTAAAACTACAAAACAGAAATTTCAGTCGCTTTACTTTTTAAGTTCTTGGGCTAATTTTTGTCTTTCTGCCTCAGCCTCTCTTGCTTCTTTATATCTCTCTATATACATTTGGCCATCCTGAATATAGCGTTGAGCTCTGTCCGGGTCTATTTTAGCCAGCACGCTCTGGTATATGACACTCAACCAAGAATAAGGTTCCGGATACTTGGGATCCAGTTCACTCGCTTTAAGAAGGGCGCTTTCGCTCTCTTTAGCAGCCTGAAGACGCTGAGCCCGGGAAAGCCTATTCTGAAGCCTGTAAGCCTTGGACCATCTGTTCACTCCTTTAGAAAGCCAGGCAGCCGGGTTATCAGGTTCTAAGTCAGTCCTTTTATCATGATAAAAATAGGCTTGGTCTATTCTTTTCACACTCATTTCTAAATCTTCATAAAACTGGGCAATATAGGCATAACCCTGAGGATTTTCAGGATCCAGCTCGATTCTTCTTAAATACATCTGTTCTGCTTTTTCAAAAGGTGTTTTTTCCCCGTTTTCAGCCTTTTCTCCCTCTTCTTCCTCGCTTCTACTGCCTGCATATTTCTTGTAGAACTCAGCCACAACATAGTAATTGCTCATATTGGTAGGATTCATTTCCAAAATCTTTAAAAACAATTTTTCAGCTTCTTCAAAATTTCTCAATTTATCATACATGTCCGCCAATGAATGGATAATCTCTTCATTCTCTGGACTTATCTCATATGCTTTTTTCAGAGCCTCAAGAGCTTTATCCGCACGCTCCATGTTTCTCTCAGTTTCTACTCCCGGGCTAAAGACAGCCTTATAGCTTTCTCCCAAAAAACGGTGCGCTTGAACCAAATTTGGATTTAATTCTAAAGCCTTCTCATAATTTTCTATGGCGTCTCTATACTTTTGCTCTGAAAAAGCCTGATTGGCCTTGATAAAATAATGATTTGCTTGCAATTTGTTTACCTTAAGCTTTTCACAGCCTACCGATGCAAAAACTATAATGACAGCTAACACGGCAATCAGAGCGGGATTCATCTTTTTTAGAGACATTATGACCTCCTTAATCTTTATCTTTATTCAAGTTAACCTGAACTATTCATAAAAAAATGGCGATGAGCATTTTTTTGTTTTGCCTTTAAGGATATACATGCTTTCTACAGAAAGGACAACTGAAATATCTTTGTCTGTTTTCACTTTCATTTTAATCGCCATTTTTTTACCATATAGGCAAGCCGATCTCACTGCATCTGCTTCGTTACAGGGTACTCGCGGTGAAGGACCACAGCTTCGCACCCTGTGCCTCGCATCTGCAGCAACCTCGACTTGTGAATAATCCAGGTTAATAATTCACGTCAGTAATTTGAATTTATAATAAAAAGCCTCGTTAAAGTCAAGTAAAACATACCTGATGTTTTCACATCCTAGTTCCTTTTAAGGCGAAGCCGTATGGGAGTCCCCCATATATTAAATTTTTCTCTTAAATGAGCTGAAAAATATTTTTCATAGGAAGGTAAAAGCGCGCTTCTGGAGTGGGTGAAAAGAATAAAAGTGGGAGGAAGGATACTCTGCTGCACCATATACTTGATCTTTATCTTCTTTTTCTTTTTGGATAGAGGCGGTTTCTCCCGGGTTATGGAAACCAGAAATTTATTGAGATGGGGAGTAGGAACCCACGTCTTTGCATTGTTATAAATCTCTTCAGCTAAATCCAGTATTTTAACAGCCCGCTTCCCGGTGCGAGCTGATACAAAGAGAAGAGGCGCATATGAAACAAAATCAAGTCTTTCATAAGCCTTTATTTTAAACGCCTCATAAGCCTTTTCTTTAGAGGGAATTAAATCCCATTTATTCAGGGCAAGCATAAGAGGTTTTCCTGAGTCATGCGCCAAATGGGCTATGGCCGCATCCTGGCGGGTCGGAAATTCAGTGGAATCCATTAAAAGACAAACCACATCTGCTTTGCTGATGTTTTTCTTTGCTCTGATGATACCTGCCTTTTCTTTTTCATCCCTGGTCCTGCTTAATTTTCGAATCCCTGCCGTATCAATAAGACAAAAAGGACGACCGTACCTTAAAACAACCGTGTCAATACTATCTCTTGTGGTTCCGGGAGTCTCACTCACAATAATCTTTTCCTGACCGATTATGAGATTGACTATAGAAGATTTGCCTACATTGATCCTGCCGACAACTGCTATTTTTATAGGTCTTAACTCTTGTTTATTATAAGACATACCAGGTATAGCGTTGGCGATCGCCTCTTCAAGAAGTTCTATATTCCGTTTATGCTCTGCGGATACGGGGACGAGAAAATCCCCGCCCAGCTTGAAAAATTCCCATAGATACTTCTCTTCCATTGCAGGTGAGTCCATTTTATTAACCACTATGATTATGGGCTTATCAAGCTTTTTTAGGGAGATAAAGAGCTCCTGCTCGGAAGGCACGATCCCCTTTCTGGCATCAAGCATGAATATCAGTACATCAGCCTGTTTTGAAGCCTCCCATGCCTTGAGTTTGACTTGAGCTGAGAGAGGATTTGATTCAGAGTCAAAAAAGCCGCCCGTATCCACAAGTTCGAATTTTTTATCACCTATAGTGCACACACTTGAGTTCATATCTCGTGTCATGCCCGGTAAAGAGTGCACAATGGCCTTTTTTTCTCTGAGAAGCCGGTTGAATAAAGTCGACTTCCCTACATTTGGAAATCCGACGATAACAACCCTGGTCAGTTTATTCATTTCCCTGTTGGCCCGAAAAATCAGTAAATATTATCAGAAAAGAAATATCAATCGCTTATAAGGTCATAGCGTGGAAGAAACGGCCTCCTGAGGTCAATATGGCCGGCTAATGTTTCCTGTTCCGTTCCATTAACCAGAATAAAAACCCTTTTAATTGATTTAAAATTATAAGCAATGGAATTAACAATGGAAAATATGGAAGAAATCTCTGCAGAGGAACCTGAAGGATGTGCTGTTTGAAACTCAGGAGAAAAGTCTATGTATACGATACCATCCCTTGTAATATAGATACCTCTGACCTTTGTTTCCGGAGGAAACGGAGACAACAGCCCTTCTTCAGAACCGGAAATCAGTTCTTTTACCAAACGTTCTATCTGGTTTTCCAGTATCGAACCATTGAGTATTTCTCTCTCCTCCTTATGCAGGAGGTAATCATCCTCAGAGATAAAAAACAACACTATTTTTTTTGTATCCAGCTCTTCCTCTCCTGAACGTTCCTCCTCCAACAAATCAGCAGAAGACACATCAGGAGTTTTCTCTTTCCCCTGGCTTCCAAAAAAAAGAACCATCAGAATGATCAGCAATACCAAAAGGGAAGCAGGAAGAATTAATTTTTTCAATTCCATGGCTTTTTACTGGTTGATGTATTCATCCAAAAATTCAGCCAATCCCAGATACACCGCCTGTGCAATGCTGTTCTGAAATTCATCCGTAATCAGATTCTTTTCCTCCCTGGGATTGGAAATAAATGCTGTCTCAACAAGAACAGCAGGGCATGCCACTCCCGTTAAAACCTTAAAAGGAGCTTGCTTGACTCCTCTGTTTAATGTCCCGCTGAGGGTATTAAGCTTGGTCTGTATCTTCTCGGCAAGACGACTGCTCTGCCGGATATAAGATGACTGGGCCATATCCCATAAGATCAACTTTATGTCATCCACATTATCGCTCTGGATACTCTCCAAATCAGTGGAATTGTTCTCCATATAGGCAAGCCTGCGGGTTTCTTCATCAGTGGCATTTAAGCTCAAAAAAAACGTCTCTGATCCCTGCGCTGTTTTTCTGTAAGAACCATTGGCATGGATACTGATGAAAACAAAGGCTTTATAATTATTGGCAATAGCGGCTCTTTTCTCAAGCGAGACATCCACATCCTCCTCTCTTGTCAATTGGACTCTGTAAGGAAGATTTCTCTCGATAATGGCTTTTAATTTAAGCGCGATTTCCAGAGTGATTGTTTTTTCTTTGGTTCCATACCTTCCTTCAGCACCTGTTTCCAGTCCTCCGTGACCTGGGTCTATGACTATGGTCTTTAATCCCTCCTGCATGGAACCATTTGCAGGCTCTTTTGAAAAAGAATTGGCATCATAATGGGAACCGTTATGGTTGTCCTCTTTAAACGTCTCTGGTGAAGACGTTATATCTATAAGGACCGTTGAAGAATCCCGAGAAATGGAAGGACGGCAGAGAAGGTCTTTATGAGCCATTTTTATGGTGAATATATAATAATCAGACCCTCTTCCCCATTCTATTGAATCCACCCTGCTGCTTTGAAAATCGCCCTTGTTTATTTGAAACGGATCACCCGCTCTGACTCTAACAAGGATGTAAAGACCGCTTCTTTCCGTGCTTATGCTCAAAGGTTTAGAAGATTCCAAAAATACACGGGAATAATCAGAATAGTCTCTAACCGACAACTGAATAGAAGGGCTTTCCTGGGAAAGAAGAAGTCCTTGGATGACTGTCAAAACCAAAAAAATCATTAACAGCCTTTTTCTCATTTTTTCTAGCTCAATCTATCTTTATCCAAAAACAATCTTTATGGAGGCGGCGGGAATCGAACCCGCGTCCGAAGGCATTCAACGAGAGGACGCTACATGTTTATCCTCTTCTTTTGTCTCGCTTCAAGGCTGTCAAAGAGGAAAACTACCTTGAAACCAGCTCCAAAAAAACTCACTTGCCTGGCTAGGAGCATGCCAGGTTCGCTATCCTGCTAGTCGGCGTTTCTTGAGCGCTGCAGGAAAACGCAAAAGAAACGGCATACCTCTTTTTAGGCAGCTAATGGCATTGATTCTGCACTTGTAAATTTCCACCTGATTAACGAGGTGGGTGGGGCCTCGACATGCTTCCTCAGTCTCTTTACCTCCGTCGAACCCAATTCGCCCCCGATCTCATATATAATTATATTTAAGAGAAAAAAAAAGTCAATATAAAGCACACAGTGCGAGGAATGGCGTTAAAAATCTGAAGGGAGCGCAGGCCACACCACCTTTTTACCTTGCGAAATTCAGGTGTGGACGTGGCGACATTGAAGATTTAGCCTTCGGATGCAGGAAGTCGATCCTGGTTATTCACGAGCCAAGCTTGCTGCAGATGCGAGGCGCAGGGTATGAAGCTGTGGTCCTTCACCGCGAATGCCCTGCAACAAAGCAGATGCTGTGAGATCGGCTCGCCTGTAAGGTAAAATATGGCTGCATAAAGTAAAATTATTATATGTACTAACGTAAGAAGTATGTTCTTAATGAATTAAGAATGATAAGAGAGCCTATCATGGTAAATGTGTTGGAAACGCAACCATATTTTATGAATGACCAGGATCACCCACGGACGGGGGAAGTTACGCAGGAGCCGAGAAAAACGAAGGAGAATGGCGTTAAAAATCTGAAGGGAGCACAGGCCACACCTGAATTTCATATCGGCTTGCCTGTAAGATAAAAAAAGGACGATATTCATTTTTTATGAATAGGTCAGGTTAAAATAATTTGTCTATTATATAAGGATTCGAAACAATCATTTCAAAAGCTTTAGCCAAAGACCCCAAAAAACGCTATCAAACATGCGAGCAGCTCAAACAGGCCTTTCTTACGCATCTAAATACAACTCAAAAACTTCCGAGAAGAATAAAAAGGATTTGGATCAGGGTCAGTGCCGCTGCGGTGCTCCTTCTCATCTTGGGAACGGTTTTTGTTTTGTTTCTCAATCAAAATATAAACCTTTCTTTCCTGACTTCAGAAAAATCAGTAGAGATCACAGTCGAATCCCCTCTTCCTGAACCAATCCATCTAAAGGAATTAACCAATCCCCCGGATAACACAGTAAAACAAATGATGCAGAGCTTTGAAAACAAAAACTACTCAGAAACAATGGATTTAGCAGAAAAAATCCTTTCCACAGAGCCTGATAACGAAACAGCCCTGAAATATCTTAGACAGGCACAGGATAAAATCCAGAGCATATCCAACAAAGCTGCAGCATCCCAGTATTTAAAAACAGGGATTGATCACTATAAACAAGGTCTTTACAGAGAATGCATCGAGGATATGAATCAGGTCCTGAAACGGGATAAAGACAACAGGGAAGCCAAAAAATATATCTATCTAGCTGACACAGCCCTATCTAAAATCGAAATCACAAATATGCTTAAAAAACAAAAGAAAGCAGAAGAAGAAAAAAACCTGGAAACCATACTCGCTGATATAGGATCTGAGAAGATTCTGGAGCAGAGAAAAGCTGACCTGGCTCTTCTGTTCGACCATTATAAAGATATCCAGTCTGTTTATTCTGACATCACCATCCATTTCAAAAATACCGAAGAAGCGGAAGTGAACTTTTCCCATATGCTGATCGCTGTTTACAAGAAAACCAATCAAAGAAAAGTCCTTTTCGATGGAACAAAGAAATGGACTGTGAAAAAAATTGAAAATCAATGGAAAATCATTGAAAATAAATAACGGATGTTTATAATAGAAAAGGGTTTTGGGAGAAACAATGAAAACATGGGGATTAGGCATCCAAAAAAAAGCATTTATTTTCCTTTCTGTTCTTGCCTTCTGTATACTGCTTGGTTCTTCTTCCCTTAAGTTAGAAGTGATTGCCAGCAACGCCAATATAAAATTGAAGCCTGAAATAGGCGGCGAGAATATTGCCAATGTCAATGCCGGCACAATACTTCTCGGAGAAGAAAAACAAGGAGAATGGTATAAGGTCAGTTTTGAGATACAGGGGAAATCAATTTCGGGCTTTATACACGAAATGCTGGTCAAAGTCATAGATGATGAAACTTCCCAATCAGATACAGATATTCCTTTGTCCAATGAGATAAGCCAGGAAGAAATAATTGCAAATATAGAAACAGCTGTTGAAAGCAGTAAAAAACTCATTCGTAAAGAGCAGCAATTAGACACGGCTATTGCCTCACTAAGGCCTCTTATCCCTAAAGTTTTCAGGGTGTCAGATTTCGACAAACAGAAAAGACTGGCAGCAGAAATATATCTCTGGATAGGGCTCGGATATGCAGCCCAGAAGAATGAGTTTCTGGCCCTAAAAGAAATGAAAAACATGTTTGAGGTCGATCATTCCTATGCCTTAGAAATCTCCCGAAACATATACGACCCGAACATAGCCAAGATAATAACTCTTGCAGAAAAAGAATACCTGGGGCTCATTAAAGAGTATTATCTTAAAATATCCACAAGACCCCAGGATGCCATAATAAAACTAAACGGGGAGGAGGCAGGTAAAACCCCCACAACTATAAAAACGGATTCCCCCAAATTCACTATTGAAATAGAAAAAGAAGGTTATGATACCATCAAAGAAG
This sequence comes from Candidatus Aminicenantota bacterium, assembly GCA_021162615.1. Lineage (GTDB taxonomy): Bacteria > Acidobacteriota > Aminicenantia > Aminicenantales > Aminicenantaceae > WJMT01. Next base: position 11,089 of record JAGGYH010000084.1, on the reverse strand, counting down.
ACGTCTTCCTTATAGCTGAGACGAGTGAAAAAGAATTTATCCTCCAGAAAATCGGAAGAACGGTTCATATAAGCTCTTCTCCACCCGGTGCAAAAATTTTCCTTAACGGAGAATACACCGGTATGGATACAGATTCAGAACTTCCCTTGATGGAGTTCGGGATCCACAAATTAAGGATATCTAAGAACAATTATAAGGACTGGTTACAGGACCTCAAGGTGACAAAAGGAGAAGGCCCTCTCGTGCTGGAAATCACATTAGAGCCCAAAACATATATAAGTGTCGACCAATGGGGAGGAGAAAATTCCAATTTCTTTACCTCCCCTACAGGAATAGTCATGGGCAGGCAGGGCAACTTCTTTGTCGTTGATGAGAGCGATTTAAAAATTAATAAAATCAGTCCGGAAGGAATATTCAAGAATGATCTTGCGGTAAATAAACGGGATCTCAATAGACTAAAAAACCCCTTTGGAATCGCTGTAAACAGCGAGGGATATCTTTATGTCACTGACATCAAAAAACACTGTGTCATGAAGTTTGATAGCAAAGGAAATTTTGTTCTCAAATGGGGGAAATTAGGCTCCGGAGATAACGAATTCAACACTCCGTTGGGAATCGCGGTTGACCGGGAGAACAATATATATGTTGCGGACTCGGGAAACCATAAAATTAAAAAGTTCACACATTTGGGTGTTTTTCAATACTCCTGGGGGCAAGAAGGCGCTTCCGAAGGTGAGTTTGTATACCCTGCAGGTATTTTCATAAACGAAAAGGATGAAATATTTGTCACTGACCAGAACAACCTGCAAAAATTCACAAACAGCGGGGAATTCATTTCAGGCTGGGGAGATAAAGGCACAGCGCCGGGAGAATTTGACAGGCCCATGGGCATTTATGGTGACGGTGACAACTGCATTTATATATCAGATACGTATAACCGCCGGATCCAAAAATTTGATGAAACCGGCCGGTTCATAGCTGAATGGGGGAATTCCGGCCCTGAGAAAGAGCGGCTAAATTTCCCGATTGGAATCGCCGTTGACTCTAAGGGCTTGGTTTATGTTGTGGACAGGGACAGCAACAGAATTCGAATTTTCGGCCTTTCCTCTGAATGAACCAAACCCTGTTTAACGCTCTATCACTTCCGGCTTCAGATATTCTATGAAAAATTCTATTCTTGCCTCTCCATAACGTTTAAAGCGGATCCCGTGCTTTTGTTCGGGATAGATCATCAAATCAAATTTCTTATTGTGTTTCAAAAGCTCTTGAATCAGCTGGATAGTATTCCCGGGATGAACATTGTTATCCACAGCCCCGTGATGGATAGCGAGGTGGCCTTTGAGATCCTTTGCATAATTCATACACGAGCCTTTTTTATATCCCTCCGGGTTATCCTGCGGCCTTCTCATGTATCTTTCGGTATAAATCGTGTCATAATTCCTCCAGTCAGTAACCGGTGCCCCTGCAACTCCCACATGAAAAACATCAGGAGCCTTCAGCATGGCAATGCATGTTAAATAACCGCCGTAAGAATGCCCGGAGATCCCCACTCTCTGCCCATCGACATAAGGCCTCTTTGTAAGATATTTAACAGCGGCGACATGGTCGGCTAATTCGATCTGTCCCAGGTTCATATACATCAGGTTCTGGAAATCCTTTCCCCTACCGGATACCCCTCTGTGGTCTATGGAAGCGACAATAAAACCCAGTTGGGCAAGAGCCTGGTTGCGGTCGTTCATATTGAATCTGTTATAGATCATTTTGGCTCCGGGCCCTCCATAAACAGCCATGATCAATGGATATTTCTTCTTTTCATTAAAATGAGCCGGTTTATAAAGCACCCCATCCAATTGATATTTTTTATCCGCTGATTCAAAAACAAAGTGCTCCGGTTTGATTAATTTGAGATCTTTGAATTCCTTTGTGACTACGGAACGGCTGAGCTCTCTTATTTTTTCTCCGGATGCCGTGCAAAGACTTGCTCGTTGAGGTTCGTCAAAAGAGGAAAAAGTATCGATAAAATAGCGGCAATCAGGAGACATGGACGCATTGTGTGTGCCTTTTTCCCTGGTCAGCTTTTTAAAACCATGCCCGTCCATCCCCACTCTGTAAAGATAAGACTCTAGGCCTCTGTTTTCCCGGCCGGTGAAATAGACCCAGCCTTCCTCTTCGTCAACTCCGACCACTCGAGTCACAGGAAGTTTCGCATCTGTTAATTGTCTGACTAGATTTCCTGAAATATCATAAAGATAAATCTCCCTCCATCCGCTCCTCTCTGAGGTCCAGATGAGATGTTTGTTGTCTTTTAAAAACCTGAGGTCATTCTGAGCCTCTATATAGCATTTATCTTCATCCCGCAGTATAAGTTTAGTATCTCCTGTATCCGGGTCAGCAGCAAATAATTCCAGCACATTCTGAAGCCTGTTCAAACGCTGGTACGTAAAATATTTTCCATCACAGGTCCATTCTCCATTAAAAAGATAGACATTCGTTTCCATACCCGTCTTGACTCTTACGGTTTTTCTGGTTTTGACATCCACGATGTAGAGCTGCACTATAGGATTGTTTTCCCCTGACTTCGGGTAACTTTGCATCTCCAGCAAAGGAACAGGATCTATATCATGAACAATGGGGTATTTTTTCACAGGCTTTTCGTCAAATTCCATATAGGCTATCTTTGAGGAGTCAGGAGACCACCAGAAAGCCTCGTACTGGCCCAGTTCTTCGGGGTAGACCCAATCCGGAAAACCTTTACGCAGGTCTTTGTTTCCTCCTTTAGTCAGAGGTGTTTCGTTTTCCTCAAAATCCTTTATATAAAGATTGAAATCCCGTATAAACGCTCTATACTTAAGGTCCGGAGACAGCACTTCAGAATAGAGCCTTCCACGTACGCCCTCAAATTCCTTCTCAGGAACATAGGAAATCATCTCTCCGGAACCAAGGTCATAAATAAACGCCTTGCTTTTGACTTTAAATCTGATCCGGTTCCCGTTTTTGATAAATTCGAAGTCTTTAAATGGGAGTTTTTCCAGATTTTTCCCAGTCAAATCATTATATCGGGAGATGATTCTGCCTTCATCAAACAGATTTTTTTTCTCCCCTGTTTTGATATCTATTTTTTTATAACTATTTCCTTCTTTGATATACAGGCCGGTTTCGTTAGGAAGCCAGCTGTATCTTTCAAGCCTTGCCGGTTTTATCAGCTCTCTGTCTTTGGATAATTTTTCATACAAGGCCTTCCCGCGGACCTGAGCAAACAATACGGATGAAAATGAAAAAACAAATATCCCTGCAAATAAAATTATCATCCTTTGCGTGCACTTCTTACTCATTGATGTCTCCTTAAAATTTTTAATCAATCTGCTTTTTTCAATCATTGTATTTACTCGCTTTTAAGCACAGCCACGCCAATAGTTCCGGGACCCGCATGAGCCCCTAAAGCCGGGGAGGCGTTCATGATCATCACTGGAATTTTTTTTGTCTCCTGCTTGATTCTTTCCGCAATTTTCTTCCCTGATTCCAGAGCATTAACGTGGGCCACGGCGGTCAAAAATCCCTGATTTTCATGCGCCCCTTCTTTTTGTATCTTACCAAACACCAGTGACAAAACCTTTTCCTCGAGTTTCTTCCTTCCTCTTGCTTTCCCTATAGGTATAAGAGCCCCTTCAGAATCGAGTGAAAGAATAGGGTTTATATTGAGTATTTTGGCCAGTAATCCCTTGGTTTTCGTTACTCTTCCCCCTTTGATAAGATATTTCAAATCAGGGATCCCTATAAATATCTCTATATCTCTGACTGCTTTTTCAGCTTTTTTTAAAACCGCTTCATACCCTATCCCTTTTTTTAATGACTCAATGATTTCCAGCACAATCAATCCCAGCCCTACAGAAAGGTTTTTGCTGTTCAGTACTGTTATCTTTTGGGGACTGATATTTTTAGCCGCTTGAAAAGCTGTTTGAAAAGTCCCGCTTAGTGCACCGGCCAAATGTATGGAAAGAATGGACCGGTAATGGGAAAGAAGGTTTATATATACCTTTGTAAAATCCTTTACCGAAGGTTTTGATGTTTTTGGGATTTCAGGAGAAGATTCCAGTATATCATAGAATTCTTCCGGGATAATATCGACTTTATCCGTATACACTCTGTCCTTTACATGGAACTTAACCGGCACAAAATAGATGTCATGATCTTCCACATATTTTTCAGGAATATCGCAGGTCGTATCACTCACTATGGCAAGAGGCTTTTTTTTCTCTGAAGGGAGCTCTGTCGAACAGTCCAGGACTCTCTCAGACGTTATGTTTCCGAATTTGGATACACAAGACAGTATTTTCTCTGGGTCCTGAGCTCTCATATGAATCTTTGCAAAATTTAAGGAACCATAGAACATCAAATCACTCCCTAATGAATTGAGTTCTTTCACTAAATCTGCACGGTTGAGATTTTCCTTCCTGACACAGAACTCTACACAAAAAATTTGCTGCTGCTTTTTCTTTTCGGATTCCAGTCTCTGATCAACATATTTTGCTTTTCTGAACTCGCAGGTGACCTCTCCCTTTTCAATATAATTAAGGATCCCCTCCAGAAAACACACAAAGGCTTTTCCCCCTGCATCTACGACCCCGTTTTTTTTTAAAACATCCAGCTGGTCAGGAGTCTTTTTTAGAGCCAAAACAGCTTCTTTATACGACTCTTTTAAGAGATCATAAAAATCATCCGTTTCTGAAACCAGGTTTCTTATATGTCCGGCCCAGGCTTTCATCACTGAAAGAACGGTCCCCTCTACAGGATTCTCAAACGATGCGTACACTCTCTCCACGGTTTTTTCCGCAGCTGCAGCAAAATCTTCGACAAAAATCCTATCGAAATTTTTGAATTCTTCTTTAAATCCTGAAAAAAACTCAGCGAACACCGTACCGGAATATCCCAATGCAGAGAACTGGACTATCTCAGCAACCTTACGGCTGCTTTGTCTGAGAGAGGCTCCCAGGAACAGCTCTTTTAAGCTTATATGCTGGAATGTCTTTTTTAAGTTAGAACCTGTATCTTTATCAGGAATAGGAAAGACATTGATCTTATTAAGCTCTTTTATATGAGAGACCGCCTCTTGACAACCCTTCAAAACAGCACGGGCGTACCGGATGCCGTCAAGGTAGCGAATTTTAATAAAGGCCGAATTGTTCACTTTTGAGCAATCATATCATGATAAAATTGCAAAAGACAAAAGAAAATCACTCAATCTGATCATTCTCATCCATGCTTCCGGTCCTGTAACCCTTTAAATCCAAAGAGATATACGTATAGCCTATTTGACCAAGTCTCTTTAATATTTTTTTCCTGACCGGTTCTTTTGTTAAAAAATTCATATCATCAGGTAAGACCTCTATTCTTGCTGTACTGCCGTGATGTCTTACCCTGAACTGGCTTATTCCAAGCTGACGGATAAAATCTTCAGATCTCTCAATCATTGAAAGAGTCCGGGGCAGGATCTGCGTATGATAAGGAATCCGGGTCGCTAGGCAGGATAAGGAGGGCTTATTCCAAGTACTCAGATTTCTCTCTCTTGATAACTCTCTTATGTCCTGCTTTGTAATCCCTGCATTGACGAGCGGAGTTGAAATATTGAGTTCTCTGCACGCTTTCGTTCCAGGTCTGTAAGAGTCTTTATCTTCAACATTCTCACCACATGCCGAATGTTTATATCCTCTGCTCTCAGCAATCTTTATCAGCCGTGAGAACAGTGCTTTCTTGCAAAAATAGCATCTAAGAGGAGAGTTTTCTGTGAAATTTCTGTCATCAAGCAGTTTTACATCGATGACTTCATGTTTGATCCCTATCTCCTCAGCTATTTCCCGAGCTTCCTTCATCTCAAAACGCGAATGGACTTCAGAGGAGAAAGTTACGGCCAGAGCTTTATCGCCCAGAGCTTCATAGGCTGCACTGGCCAGAAAACTGCTGTCCGCTCCTCCTGAAAAAGCAATCACAAGGCTCTCCATGGAGCTCAATTCCTGCCTGAGCTTTCTGAGTTTCCCAGTGCTTTTCTCCCTCATTTTTACTTTACCATCTCTGTCAGGCCAGTTTAAATCAAAATGGATAAATTTTAAAGGGAAATATAGAAAGGAGTTAAATGCTCCTTGAGAAAAAAGGGCTTATGCCTCACTCATAACTGATATCATCAACCAGAATCACCGGCTTTAAAATGAAAAGTCCGGATTGACCTGCCTCCGTAACGTGAATTGAATTTTCCGCATCAAAATCAAGAGTTACTGTGACCTCTCCGTCTTCAGTCACATCGAATTCCACATTAATTTTGATCTCCATGCTAGGAACTTTTAATTCATACTCAACGCCCCCAACGATGATCCTTGCAGACTCCAGCACAATTCTTATTCCAGTGTAATGACCGGCTTCAAGATATGTCTCAACAAGTGGCTGGGGATTATCCATAAGCTCAAGAAGCTCTAATTCTGTTTCTTCATCGAGAACCACAATATAATTATCCGAGGAAGCCTTTTTTACCGCCACTTCACTCACAGTGATATAGATCGCTTCCACATCACTTAAATCCAAGGGGGCATCTGTGAGCATCAACCGGAAAAATCCTTGTTCCTCTGAAAGCGAAGAACCGCTGGAAAGAGGAGATTCGCAGTTATGGATGATGATAATTGAAATAAAGAGAAACAGACACAAAAAAATATGGTTTCTTTTCATCTTTCCGTCCCTTTAGTCGTTATTAGGACCTAATGTTATGAAAAAAAATCAAAGAACGACACAGAATGATCCAGAAGCATATCCTTTATTGTATCTGAACAATTTATTTACGCCCCAATAAAAAACCCACTACAAACCCAATAAATAGAAGCCCCAATATCATGATGATTCTGGAGGCACTGACTGTCCAGAAAAGAAGTTGAATGGTTACAACTTTAGAATTTTGTAATATGAATATCAAAGAAATGATCGATAGGGCCAATATAATGATGACTTTAGGCTTCATATGATTTTCCCTCCTGTCTTTATTATCATAATGGAAAAACAAGAAAAATCAACACATCCCAAACAGCGTGACTGACAGCAACCAAAAGCACGGACTTCTTCCATAAGAAAAGTCCTCCCCAGAACAATCCGCATAAAGCCGCTGCCAACACAAGGACCGGATTTCCGCTTCCTAAATGAACAAAGGCATACATGAGAACACATAAAAGAAAACCTGAATATTTTCCGAACCTCCTCTCCCAGTTTCTCTGTAGAAAGCCCCGCCAAAACAGCTCCTCCCCGGGGCCTATCACTAAAGCCATAAGAAGCCATATCTTTAACAAAGAACTCCCCTGTTTCAAACCGTAAATACTGTCAATATTTCTTTCTGCAGAATGAAGAATAATCCGGGAGCATTCCCCGGCTGCATAAAAAATCCCGTACAGAATAACCGCAGACAAGATTCCCAGTACTATTTTTTTGCCTGAACCCGATTGAAAATCTCTCTTAAGATAATCTTTATAAGAAGAATCAATAAGGAAACCGAAGGAGACCAGAAGGACGATGTTCACACTCATCCACCACCAGAAATCCAAAAATCCCAAATTTTGAAAGACAAACAGAGGAAAAAAAAGGGCGCAGGCTAAAACAAAGGGTATGATGACAGTTGGAAACAGTGTGTTTTTTGCTGTTTGCTTCAAATCCGGCTCAATATAAAATGCAGCCATACAGCTGCTGTGGAAAGAATCCCAAAAATAAGATTGTGTTTTGAAGTGGCTCCATCAAGCACCACAAAATCCATGGGATGTTTGGGTTTGCGTCTCATCACTGCCCTTTTTAAAAGATGAACCGCATTAGGAACGGAGAGAAAAACGATCAAAAAAGCCCACGGCATAGGAGGTATCCCTATCTTAAAAATTCGAGGCAGTATAACAAGGAAAAGAACCACGACAAACGGTCCGAGAATGAGGAAATAATAATAGGCCAGAGATCCCCTATCCCCCAAAATCGATGCGATAGTCCTGATCTTCTTTTGAGTATCTGATTCAATATCGCGCCAGTTATTCGCATGAAGAATGGCACTGACAAGCATGGCCATGGGGATTGCCCATACAACCGGAATCCAAGAAAATTCTTTTGTCTGTACGACCCATGCTCCCAAGGAGCCGAGAATCCCAAAATCTAAAAAAACAGCCAAATCGCCAAACGCATTGTATTTCAAAAGGGTATAGAAAACCCCGATCACAACTCCAATGGCACCAATAACCAGCAGTATCCTGCCGGTCATAAAGACCAAAACAATCCCTATGGCTGACCCAACAGCAAAGAGAACCGCAGCCCCGGCAGCTACTTTTTTTTCGTTCAGCCAGCCCCTGACTACAGCACCGCTTACAGGAGTTGTATTTCTGTCAAGACCCCTCCTGTAGTCAAAAACATCACTCAGCATATTAGCGGCAGAGTGAAGGATAATCATCGCCAGAAAAGCCAGAAAAAAACGAAAAAAATTCAGGGAAGTCCCATAAAAAATAACCGCAAGCGACGTTCCGAATATCACCGGCATGGTCGATGCAGGCAGCGCCCACGGCCTCATGGAAATAATCCATTTTTTTAAAAAAGGAACTTTCTTTGTTTTTGTTTCCATGCGTTCAATTATACCTAAATAAAAGCGATAGTTCTATTCCTTTTATCTGTATTATTCATAATGATTTCCCCTTTGATAAGGCCTCCAGTAAAAAAAGCCTCTCTTCCGTTCCGCCAGGCAGATCATCATGCATAATCACGCCTCCGTCTTTGAGAGCCCAAGCCTTTGACGTCCTTTCAATAAAAGGTTCTATGGTATGCGAGACAACCACTATACAAGCTCCTTCGTTTTTTCGCTTGAATACCCACTTCAGTATTTCTTTCTGGATGTTCCGGTCCATTCCCTCCAAAGGCTCATCCAAAAAAATGTGCTCCGGCTTGAAAATAAAATAGACCGCAAACAGGGACTAATTTGTTTAGCGCAGGACGGGCTCCCACATTGAGATGAAATATCAGGAATGCTTTAAGATTCATTTATCCTGCCAAACGTGCCTTTTTACACAACTCGATGACCGTTAAACAGAACTCTTCTCTGGGAAAGATGACAATATTAATCTAAGGTGTCCTTTATACATTAAAAATCTGTTAAAGACAATGCCTGAATCTGATATATTGAGATGAACAAACCAAGTCATATTTTAAAAAAAGAAGAAGGAGAAATTATGATGCAGGAATACAAGCGTTACTGCAAAACTCTGAAACTAGTGAATGACCCGCAGCTCATTCAAGAATATAAAGACCTTCATAAAAAAGGAGCGGTATGGCCGGAAATCACGAAAGGGATGAAAAAAGCGGGTATTCTTGACATGGAAATCTATCTTTCCGGCACAACGCTCTTTATGATAATGGACACAGAGCCTGATTTTGACCACGACCGGGCCATGTCTGAACTGGCAGAGCTGCCGCGCCAAAAAGAATGGGAAGCTGTGGTCTCAAAATATCAAAGAGCAGCCCCCGGATCATCTGCAAAAGAAAAATGGAAACTCATGGAACAAATTTTTAAAATGGATTAAATAGAGACACATCCCGATGAAAAAAGCCGAGGTCTCTCTTGTCAAAGTCACGGACTATCAACAGGAAAATCTATCCAGTTTATCTTTCTATTTGAACCAAACAAATTCGTTCCCGTATAATGTTTACAGTCATTATCGGGATTGTTCATCAGGAAGGATCCGGCTGTTTTTATGAATAGTCCAGGATAATCAGGAGGAAAAACTATGAACAACACAAAAAAATTGTTTCTCACCATACTGGCGCTCATCCTCATTTCTCATTCCCCCTCTGTTCTGTCCCAGAAAATAAAAGTCATTGATGACGTTAAATACATCATAAACAATAAAAAGCCAAATCCTCCCAAAGGAGCCTTGGCCAAAATAATCCTGACAGAAGAATATTCCATCGGAGGAGGCGAAAAAGATGAGGAGGTTTTTTCGGAAAACATATTCATAACGGTCGATGACAAAGAAAATATCTATGTCTCAGATATGAAACTCAACAATATCAAAGTGTTTGACAGCTCAGGTGCTCATATAAAGACCTTTAGCAAACAGGGACAGGGCCCGGGTGAACTGAATATGCCCACAGGGATCCAGGTCACCCCAAACGGAGAACTTATGGTGGAAGAAGTTCTAAACAGAAGGCTGTCCTTTTTCACTCCGAAAGGAGAATTCCTACGGAGCACTTCCACGGCAGACAAAACCTCTCTCACTGGATTGAGGCTTGGGCCTGAAGGTACCATGATAGGAAGAGAGCTTGTTCTGGAAGAAAACAAAATGACATGGTGCGTCAAAAAGTATGATGCGAATCTAAACGAAATGTTCACTGTGGGTAAAGTCGACACTCCAAATCCTCTTCAGGGAAAAATCAATCCGTTCGACCTCATGATCGTATTTGATGTGGATAAAAAGGGAAATATAACCTACGGGACCTCAAAAAAGTATGAAATAAAATTCATAAATCCGGACGGAACGCACATAAAAAGCATCACTAAAGAGTATGACCCAATAAAAATCACGGAAGAGGATAAAAAAGAAATCCTGAGCCGCATTCCAGAGACCGGCGGTCTTAATGTAAAGGACATGATCGAGTTTCCTAAATACTATCCCGCCTTTCAGAATTTTACTTGCGATGATGAAGGGCGGATATTCGTCAGAACTTTTGAAAAAGGGAAAAAAGAAGGAGAATACATCTGTGATATATTTGACCCAGAAGGATGCTTCATCTCACAAATTTCCCTTAAAACAAATCCCGTCCTCTGGAGAAACAACAAACTCTACGCAACCGAAGAATCGGATGAGGGATACATCCTTATCAAACGCTACAGGGTCAGCTGGGAACAGCCGTAGCAAAAAGGTTATTGTTTGTTATTAATTTAATAATAATCGCCATTTTTTACCTTCATAGGCGAGCCGATGTGAAATTCAGGTGTGGCCTGTGCTCCCTTCAGATTTTTAACGCCATTCTTCGCACTGTGTTCTCGGCTGCTGCGTAACTCCCCCCGTCCGTGGGTCAAACATACTCACAGCTCGGCTTT
>JAGGYH010000087.1 GCA_021162615.1 Candidatus Aminicenantota bacterium | reverse complement strand
AGGAGAACGTTTCCAGGGAAAAGGCCTAACTGGATGACTCCGTATAAACAGATAAAAAGGGCCAGAAATAAGGCGGGATTGTTCTCGTATATCTTGAAGCTGTGAGCAGGCTCCCGCATGTACATATAGACAATGATCCTTAAATAATAAAAGACCGAGATGAGGCTTGCCATGACTCCGATGATAACGAGGGGAGTCAGTCCTTTATGCACAGCTTCTGAGAAGACATAAAATTTTGCTAAAAAACCTCCCGTTGGAGGGAATCCGGCAAGGGATAAAAGAAATAAGGATAAAGTTGCACCGATCCAGGGGTAACGGAAGCCTATTCCCGCATAATCATCAAGTTCCAGGTATTCCTTGTCTTGTTTGCTTAAGGCAATAACAGCTGAAAAAGCTCCGATATTCATAAAAAGATACACAGTTAAATAAAAAACAAGGCTGTAGTAGCTCTTCGCAAGGAGAGCGATCATGATATAGCCTGCATGGGCAATGCTTGAATAGGCGAGTATTCTTTTTATGTTTTTTTGCCTGAGCGCCAAGAGATTCCCAGTGATCATAGTGAGCACGGACAGGAGCCAGAGAACCATAAAAACGCTTTTAGTGTCAGTGATTTGTTTGAAGTAAGGGCCGAACAGTCTGATCAAAACAGCAAAACCCGCTGCTTTGGGGCAGACAGAGAAAAAAGCGGTTACAGGAGTGGGAGAGCCCTCATACACATCAGGTGTCCACATATGAAAAGGCACTATAGCGATTTTGAATCCAAACCCTATGATAAGCATGCCGAGACCTGAGATGACGAGGATGGCCTGGGTGGAATCAGATTGAAAATAATTCATGATGGAAAAAATCTCTGTTGATTTTGATGCTCCGTAAAGAAGGGCGATGCCGTACACCAGGAATGCCGAAGCAAAGCTTCCGAGTAAAAAGTATTTTAATGCGGCCTCTCCTGATTTTTTATCGCTTCTTTTAAGCCCCGCCAGGGCATAGCTTGACATGGAAAGTACTTCAAGACCAAGGAAAATAATGATAAGGTCAGTAGAGGATACCATGATGAGAATTCCTATGAGCGCAAAAAGAAGGAGAGAATAGTACTCTCCGTGATTCGTATTCTGAAGTGACAGATATTTCATCGAAATAAGGATGATAAGCGCGGTCCCTATGATGAACAGAAGTGATAGAAGAAGAGCCAGCCGGTCCAGGAAAAGCCCTCCGTTGAAATAGGAAAAACCTTTGTTCCAGAAAATAACGCAGGATGTACCGCTCAATAAAAGAAAGATGATGGAAATAAAACCAAGATATTCCTTTTTTTCCCTCTTTAGAAATACCTCTAATAAAAGCACCAAAACAGATCCTGTCAGAACAAAAAGGATCGGCATAAGTGTCCAAATATTATTCATTGTCTTCAGTCTCAGTCCTGTTTTCTTTTGTGTTTTGGTTTATATCTATTTCAGAAATTTTCAAAGAGGGTTTTATATAAGCCTCTTTGTCAACCACATACGTTTCCGCTCTATGGACCTGTTTTAAAAGATGCTCGATGGAGGCATCCATTTTTCTCAGAAAAGGTTTGGGGAAGATTCCCATGAAAAACATAAGAAGGACAATAGGGACCAAAAATCCGATTTCTCTTAGTGACAGGTCTTTAAAATTGAGAATTTTCTTGTTCTCCAGAGGACCCTGCATGACCCTCTGGTACATCCAGAGCAGATAAGCTGCAGCCAGTATGATGGTGGAAACACCTAGGATAGCCAGCAGTTTACTGGATTGAAAAATACCAAAAAGGCACAAGATCTCTCCCACAAATCCGTTTAAACCTGGAAGTCCTACGGATGAGAGCATGCATATAAGGAAAAGAGCCGCGAAAACAGGCATCTGGCGGCTGACGCCCCCATAATCTTTAATCAGACGGGTGTGGGCCCTTTCATAGAGTATCCCTACGCAGAGGAACAGGGCTCCAGTGCTTAATCCATGATTGAGCATCTGATAGACAGCCCCCTCCAGTGATTCCATGTTTAATGCAAACACAGCCAGCATAATCAATCCCATATGGCTGACACTGGAATAAGCAACAAGGGATTTCATATCTTTTTGAATAAGGGCCATCAAAGCTCCATAGATGATTCCAATCAAACTGAGCACCGCAAGGTACGGAATGAATTTTTTAGCCGCATCAGGAAAAAGAGGAAGGGCAAATCTCAGAAAACCATAAGCGCCCATTTTCAGTAGAACTCCTGCCAGTATAACAGAACCGGCTGTTGGGGCTTCCACATGGGCGTCAGGAAGCCATGTATGGAAAGGAAACATGGGGACCTTTATGGCAAAGGCCAGCCCAAAAGCCAGAAAGAGCCAGATTTGAATGTTTGGATTCAGTACCAGTTGGTAGTAATCAAATATATTGAGTGAATAGGTTCCGGCTGTTTTATAAAAAATCGAATAAAGCACAAAGATAGCAACCAGCATGAGCAGACTGCCGAACATCGTAAAAATAACAAATTTCAAGGTGGCGTAAATCTTTCTTTTGCCTCCCCAGATGCCGATAAGAAAATACATGGGAATGAGCATGGCTTCCCAAAAGACATAAAAAAGGAAGAGATTCAAGGAGACAAAAACTCCGATTATGCCTGTTCCGAGAAGGAGCATAAAGATATGATATTCTTTGACTTTATCCTTGACCGAATTCCAGGAGGACAGGATGACAATAGGCATCAGAAAAGTAGTCAAGAGCACCAGAAAGAGACTGATCCCGTCAATCCCTATATGGTAATGGATTCCATAGCCTATCCATCTGGCTTTTTCAACAAATTGGGGTTCAGCTGTTTGTCCGTTAAAGTTAAAATAAAGAAAAAGAGATAAAATAAAATTAATAATGCTTATAAAGAGAGCTGTATAACGGATGAGATTTTCCTGTTTGCGGTTAATAAAGATGAACAGCAGAGCCCCTGCTGCCGGAAGGAATGTTACGATAGATAAAAGTGGTATATTCATGGTTTAAAAGATCAACAATCCTAATAAAATGACAGCTCCCAGTAAAAACACCAAAGCATAGTCTTTGATAAAACCTGTTTGAAGAAAACTCAATACTTTTCCGAAAAATCCGGTACCGGAAGCCGCTCCGTTCACAGCTCCGTCTATGATATTGATGTCAAATTTATCATAAACAAATTCAGACCCTTTAAGGGTCGGCCTCACAAACAAATAATCATAGGCTTCATCAATATAGTATTTGTTATAGAGAAGCCTGTAGAGAAACGGGAAACGCCTCACCAGTGTATGCGGAACCGAAGGTTTTTTAAGATAGAAGAAATACGCAATGAAAATACCGGTCAAAGCCACGATAACGGATATCAAAATCAAAAGCCATTCTGTCCCTATAGTCAAATGGGCCTCATGCCCCTTATGCATGATGGGCGCCAGAAAACGATCAAACCAGTTGACGTTTTTGCCCAGTACGACCGGAAGTCCGATATATCCGGCTATGACTGAGAAAAAAGCAAGGACAGCAAGCGGGACCGTCATGACCGGAGGAGATTCATGAATGTGTTTTTTAACCTCAGGTTCTATCCTTTCTTTGCCGTGAAAGGTGAGAAAAATCAGCCTGAACATATAGAATGCCGTGAGAACCGCTCCCAAAATACCAAGGATCCACACAAAATACTGACCCTGTGCAAAGGCAGAGGTCAGGATGGCGTCCTTGGAGAAAAAGCCTGAAAGAAAGGGGACTCCGGCTATGGCTATGGCGCCTATGAGAAACGTGGGGTATGTATAAGGCAAATACTTTTTCAGTCCTCCCATCTTTCTCATATCCAGTTCACCCGAGAGAGCGTGCATCACACTTCCGGCTGCAAGAAACAGAAGGCTCTTAAAAAACGCATGAGTGTAGAGGTGGAATATTCCCGCTGCGTAAGCTCCCACTCCGCAGCCAATAAACATGTAGCCAATTTGAGAGATCGTAGAATAAGCCAGCACCCGTTTGATGTCGTTTTGCGTGAGCGCCATGGTTCCCGCATAAACAGCTGTGACCGCGCCGATAATAGCCACGACGGAACCGGCTGTTTCTGATGTGGTATAAAAGATATTCATCCGGGCTACCATATACACGCCTGCCGTAACCATTGTGGCTGCATGAATGAGCGCGCTCACGGGAGTCGGGCCTTCCATGGCATCGGGAAGCCAGACATAAAGCGGGATTTGTGCTGATTTTCCGGTTGCTCCCACAAAAAGCAGTATAGCGATCAGGGTCACTAAGCCATGGGAGAGGCTTCCGCCGGCTACGGCATTATTTATGTTTGAAAATTCAGTGCTTCCGACATATACAAGAATAAAGAGCATTCCTATAAGGAAACCGGCATCTCCTATCCGGTTGACTATGAAAGCTTTTTTCCCTGCGTTGGCTGCAGAATGTTTTTCGAACCAGAACCCTATGAGCATATAAGAACAGAATCCGACTCCTTCCCATCCTACGAACATAAGAACCAGATTGGAAGCCATGACCAGGACAAGCATTGAGAAAGTAAAAAGGTTCATCAGAGTAAAAAATCGGCTGTAACTTCTGTCTTCAGCCATATATCCAATGGAATAGACATGGATCAGGAATCCGACAGCCGTGACAACAAGAGCCATAACAGCGGTTAGAGGGTCGAACTGAAAGGAAAGGTTTGCCTGAAAATTTCCCGAATGTATCCAGGTGAAAAGGTTTTTAACAATAGGGTATTCCTCAGGAGATACTTTGAGAAGCCCTAAAAAAGAGTAAAGGGAGATCAGAAAGGAAATAAAGACCGCTCCGCAGGCCTGAAAGGAGATGTATTTTTTTGGAAGTTTTTCCCCGAAAACGGCAAGTATGAGAGTGCTGAGAGCCGGAACAAGAGGAATCAACCAGAATATATCTATCATTTTATCCTTTCATTAAACTGGAGTCTTCTGTTTTTATGGACTTTTTCTGCCTGTAGACAAGCAGTATTATGGCCAATCCTACGGCTGCTTCAGCAGCAGCCACTGTGATAATGAAAAATACGATGATCTGCCCGTTCAAAGAAGAAGCTGATCTGGCAAAGGCAATAAATGCCACGTTAGCGGCATTCAGCATGACTTCCACACACATGAACTGGGTGATCAAGTCTTTTTTTATAAGAAATCCAACGGTTCCCATGACAAAAAGAACAGCGCTTAATATCAGAAAATAATATATGGGTATCATTTCTCTTCCTTCTTTTTTACAAGAACAATGGCGCCGACAAGGGCAGCAATGATTAGAACCGAGGTTATCTCAAAAGGATACAGATACTTGGTGAAAAGGACCTTGCCAAGCGTCTTCGGACTGCCAAAAGATTCGATAGTTCCGGCCTTTGAAGGCACCAGAGTGTTGCTTAAAATGAAGATGAGCTCGATTATGAGAACCAGCCCTATGCCCAAGGAGGGATAGAGGATCCATTTTTTTCTCTCAGGAGAAAGACCTTTACGGATGTCGATCATCATGATCACAAATATAAACAGTACCATAATGGCTCCCGCATAGATGATGATCTGAACAGCAGCTATGAAAGGTGCGCTCATAAGGCCGAAAAGCCCCCCGGTGCACACGAAAGCAAGAATCAGATAAAGGGCGCTGTGAGCCTGGTTTTTAGACAGAATCATTCCCAGTATAGAACCTATACAGGTTAGGCTTAGTAGTATAAAAAGGAAAACGGCCATTTTTTAGTTTCCCATTATATTTTTTGGTGTTTGCTGATGTCAAGTAAATATTTCATATTAAAATTATTTGATTAAAAGTCTTTAAAAAAACATGTATCCTGTGTTATAATAATCCGAGATTGCGGGGTGGAGCAGTCAGGAAGCTCGTCGGGCTCATAACCCGGAGGTCGCTGGTTCAAATCCAGCCCCCGCTACCAACTATCTTTTCTATTGTTTGTGAATCCTATCTTACCTTTCATTGACATCATCGCTATAAAAGAATAAATTCAGATTATAATCTATAATACCCGTATTGATTTTTGAAAGATAAGCAATAGGCATCATGCTATCTGTAATAGGAGTGGGCACTGCATCTGCTTCGTTACAGGGTACTCGCAGTGAAGGACCACAGCTTCGCACCCTGTGCCTCGCATCTGCAGCAACCTCGGCTTGTGAATAATCCAGGTTATATACAAGTCATTTTTCATAAGTTTTTAAATACTGGGAACGAAAGTAAGATTCGGCTTCTCCCATATTTTTAAAGCTCAATTCCTGGTTTTTGAAACTCAATTCACCCTTAAAATCTTCAATCGATTCATACTGATGTGCAGCCATCCAGGATTCAAGCTCGGTCAGCATGCCTTTAACGGGTTCCAATCCTTTTGCATAAAAAAGAGAACAAACCTGAACGGCAGAGGACCCTGCTAAAATCTGTTTTATCAGTCCTTTTCCATCCATGATCCCTCCCGAAGAGGATATGTCGCAGTCTATTCTGCCGGCAGTAAGCGCCACCCATCTCAATGTCCGGTTAAAGTCGCCTTTTCCTTTTGTGTTTCTTGTGGTGAGATTTTTTATATCAATATCAGGTTCGACAAACCAATTGAAAAAGACAAGTCCGTCACATCCTGCTTCCGACAGCCTTCTGGCTAAATAGGGAACAGAGGTTATCTGATGATTTAATTTTATAGAGACAGGAATAGAGACAGCACTCTTAATACTTCTGAGTATTTCCAGGTGCTCTTTTTCATATTCTTCACACGGTTTTTCAAGCTCCAAGGGAAGGGAATATATATTTAGTTCCAGTCCGTCAGCGCCGGCATCCTGAAACTGTTTGGCAAATGCAGGCCAAAGTTTGGGAGACCGGCAGTTGATGCTTGCAATGATCGGGATCTTTGATTTTTGCTTCGCTTCTTCAATCATCTGGTAAATTTTCTGAGGTCCGTATTCCAAAAGCCCTCCTTCACGAAGATAATCAACAGATTCAGGATATATATTGATATATTTGTCATACATATCTTCATGGGAGATAAGCTGTTCTTCAAAGATTGACTTTAAGACCACGGCTCCAACACCCGCTTCTTCACACTTAAGGATCCCGGATAAAGAATCTGTAAATCCGCTGCTGGCGGCAATAATCGGATTTCTCAGATTTAAACCCATATAAAGAGCTGATATATCAGGCATTTTGTTCTCCCTTTACATGTATTTTCACAGGCAATGCAAATCCTTTTTTAGAATAAATAAATGCATACAGAAATAGAATTATACTATCATTGTTTGGCAAATCAAAGTAATGGATTGATTTTATATTGAACATCCCTTTTTCAAGTGGTATAAAGGAGTTCCATCACAAAAGGCTTGCGGTTCAGACAGAAGACCATCCCTTGGGTTATGGAGATTTTGAAGGAACCATCCTGGAATGGCAGTAAGGTGCAGGACAGGTTGAGATCTGGGAAAAAGGAACTTATGCCCCCATGGGAAAAACTTCTGTGAAAAAAATATGGTTCATCTCCCGATTAGTTGAGAGATAGGCTGAAATAAAATGCTTGAAAAAGAAAGCGGACATCTGGTATCTCCAATGGATAATATAGATGATACGTCTATAAATCTACATCCTAAGGAGACCAACGATGTCCTCACTAAGTATAACACATTATTTCCCATTTCCGCGAATCAGTATTCTTCAACAGCGAATCCCCGGAGATGTTGATGGAGTTGGCCTATAGATTGGCTGTGGACGAGTCAGATTTTTATCAAAAAATAAGGGATAATCTCATAGTCCTTATAACTCCGGTTCTGGAAGTGGATGGCAGGGATAGGTACGTTGATACCTATATGTATAAAAAAGAACATGATGACAAAAAGACGATCCCCCTGGTTTACTGGGGTAATTATGTTGCTCATGACAACAACAGGGATAACATCGGCCTGGCTCTCACACTCAGTCGAAATCTCTTAAATACATATTTTGAATGGCATCCTTTTATCATGCATGACCTCCATGAATCGGTTCCTTACCTTTATACATCTACAGGAACCGGTCCTTATAATGCCTGGCTGGACCCAATAACTATCAATGAATGGCATGAATTGGCTTATGTGGAAGTATCAGAGATGAATAAACAGGGTGTGCCCGGAGTCTGGACCCACGGTTTTTATAACGGCTGGGCTCCCAGCTATGCTTTTTATATAGCCATGTATCACAATTCCATAGGAAAATTTTATGAAACATTCGGAGGCACCGGAGCAGATACATTGACCCGCAGGGTCGGAGGGGAGTCACAAAGGGCCTGGTACAGACAGAACCCTCCTCTTCCTGTAGTTAAATGGTCTTTCAGAAACAACATCAATCTCCAGCAAAGCGCGCTTTTGTATGCGCTGAAATATGTGGCGGACAACAACAAGAAATTTCTGAATAACTTTTTCTTAAAGAGCAAGCGCTCGGTTGCCAAAGCTGTCACAGAAGGGCCTGCTGCCTGGGTCATTCCTGAGGACGGACGGAAACCATTGGCTGCTGCCGGGCTTGTCAACTTGTTGAGGAAACACGGAGTGGAAGTCCACAGAGCTGATAACAAGTTCGAGATAGAAAAAGCCGAATATCCTGCGCAGAGCTATATAATCAGAATGGACCAGCCATACAGCCGGTGTGCTGATATGCTTCTGGATACTCAGTTCTTCAGTCCTGATGATCCATCACCCTATGACGACACAGGTTGGACGTTAGGGCCTCTTCATGATGTCAAAACAGTACGGATTACTGACCAGGAAATACTGGATATTCCCATGGAACTTATTTTAGACGATGTCCAAATCAAAGGAGAGGTTATCAATAAAAACAGAGCCAAAGCCTATGTCATTAACCATAGGGCTGAAAATGAGCTTATGAAAATGCGCTTTGAGCTTAAGGATTTTGAAATCCTGGCCGCAGAGAGCTCTTTTAAGATCAGAGAACAATCGTTCAACAGAGGAACTTTTATCATCCCTGTTGATGAGAGCGATCCTGAGTTTCTATCAAAGCTGGAGGACTCTGTAAAAAGATTAGGCCTTAAAGCCTGGGGGGTCAAAGAGATACCTGATGTCAAAAACCATAAGCTGGCTGTTCCGCGCATAGCGATCCTTCACACATGGATATCCACCCAAAACGAAGGATGGTTCCGCCTTTCTTTTGAAAGACTAGGAATTCCATATTCATATATATCCGTGCATGATATAAAAAACATAGAGAACCTTAAAGACAAGTACGATGTGATCATTTTCCCGCCGGTTATGCTGGGAAAAGCGCAGAGGCTGGTGAACGGCGTAGGAGGTGAAACACCTGTGCCTTGGAAAAAAATGGAAAAGTATCCGAACTTAGGAGGTCCGGATGCCATAGATGATATCCGGGGTGGCATGGGAATAGAAGGAGTGGTCCATCTGAAAAATTTCATTGAAAACGGAGGCCTGTTTATTCCCATAACCAGCAATGCCAGTCTTCCTATTGATTATGGATTAGTAGAAAGTGTGGCTGTTGTCAGGACTCAGAATTTAAGAATGTCCGGTTCTGTGCTGCAGGCCAGAATTACGGATAAATTGAGCCCTGTTACCTATGGGTATGATGACACACTAGGTGTTTATTTTAACGGGTCACCGGTCCTTGAAACGGGGATTAAAGCTTTTACCGGCGGAGCGGACCTTTCCACTCTATTCGGAGGAGGAGGAGGGGGAAGACCCAGCGGAAGGGGAGGGTTGAATGATCCGGATGTTATACAGGGACGTCCCCATGAATGGGGAAAAGCCAAAGGCGCTGCAGCGGGCATCCCTCCGGAGTATAGGGATTTGATAGCTCTCTATATGCCTCCTGACCTTCAAAAGGTTCGAGTCCTTCTCCGTTTCGACAGGGAAGAAGACCTCCTGGTCAGCGGAATGATGAAAGGCGCTGAAGAACTCCAAAACAAGCCTGCTGTCATAGATGTCTCCATAGGCAAAGGCCATGTGCTTTTCTTTGCCATAAATCCTATGTGGAGATATGAAACACATGGAAGCTTTTCTCTCCTTTTTAATGCAGCCATGAACTTTGACCATCTTGATGCTGGCATAAAAAAACCGGATTCTAATAAAGAAAAAAAAGAAAAAGATAAATAAGATCAGAATTTGGTTCCTAGAGTCAAATACAAAACATCTTGAGATTTTTTCGGAGACTCAAAGCTCTTGCTTCCCAGCCCGTATATGAGCTCTGCGGTTCCAAGAGGTGTGTAAAGCTGTATTCCGAGGCCTGTTCCCCATAATATCTCAGGTGAATATGTTTTTTCAGGGAAGCGTTTCTCAACATCAAAAGCTATATTTGACATATATTTTAAATGAATCAGATTGTTAAGGTTATAGCGGTAATCAATCCTGAGTATTTTAATCCTGTTAGCAAAGACCTGGTCATAGTCCATTCCGATAAATGTCAAAGGCTTCCCCTTATTAAAAAATTTATATAAGGGAAGGGAATGGGAGCTTTCTCCAATAAAGGCATATAGTCTCAGAGTATGGTCCTTATACGTATCGTATATATCAGCGGACAGGCCGAATGACTGATATTCTTTATCTGAGCCGAGTTTTTTAAGGCTCCCTTCATATTCGGCTCTTAAATACATGCCTTGAGAGGGGAGGAGGACATCATCCAGAGTGTCGATTGTAAAGGCAGCGCATATTTTTCGAAGGGATTCTTTTAAATCCGGAAAATAAAGGTTCCCGATATCAGAGGAACCTTTTCTCAGAATCATAAATTCCTGATGAATCCCTATTTCTGAGTTGATGGTGTTTGAAAGAAGAAATCCGGCTCCTAACCCCAAATCAACACTACGGTTTCTGTAGTTTAACAGAACATGACCCATCCCGTCGAAGATATGAGTCGGCACATCCTTATATTCTATGTTGAAATAGGGATAAGCCTGAACAGCAAAACTGCGCGTGGGATAGTAGAGCAATGAATGAAACCGGGTCAAACCGATGAATTGAACTTCATTTTCAGACCTGAGTCCTGGAAAAAGAACATTATTGGCATTAAAAGCGGCCGCACCCACTATCTTATGTCTGTCATCATAGCGTATTCCCGCATAATAAGAGTTCTGCTTGGACTCTTTTACAGACAAATGCAGTTCGACTTCATTTTTTCCTATTGGAATAATTTCATATTGAATGTTCGTAAAATATCTAAAGCTGTACATTTTAAGTATCTTATTCCTTATCTCTTTCTCATCGAATCGGGTATCTTTTTTTAGCCCAAACAGTCTTTCAATAAAGGGAGCGGAAAGTTTTGTATTTCCTGTTATTGATAATTGTTTTACTATGGGATTTTCAGTTTCTTCAAGTGTCACGATGAGTTTGACCTCATCAGAAGAGACTGGAACAATTTTATAACTCAGGCTTTTAAGCCTTAGGTCTTGCTTTACTTCAGGAAATTTCTTTTTCAGCTCCTCAGCTTTAAACGGCCTGCCTTTTTGAATCTCCAGCTTTGATATGATGGCTTTATACGGGATTGTTTTGATTCCCTTTATATATATGCTCTGGATGATGGGATTGTTGGTTGATGTCTTTTTTGTATTCAAATATTCACTTTCCAGGATGTGCCTTTTTTCAAGCATATCCTTTAGTACAGGCCAGCTCCTTTCAGCGGCCTTATCTCCCTCTTTTATAATTCCTTTTAATTTATCCTTGTAAATGAAGTCGAACATTGTATACTCTCTCAGATCCGGTCTTATCACAAAATCAGCCTTGGATGAATTGGTGGAAGAGTGGTCGAGCTCTACGATTTTTATGCTCTGCTGCAGGATATGAAATGCGGAATCAAGGTCCTCTTTTTTGTAAAGGGGTTTGTTCAAGTCTACGGCAATAACAATGTCAGCTCCCATCTCCACGGCCACATTGATAGGAAGATTGTTCAAAAGCCCTCCGTCTATTAAGAGGTAATCCTCCCGATCCACCGGACTGAAAACAGAAGGGATGGACATGGTCGAACGCATGGCCCTGGATAAGGAGCCGTTTGCCAGGACGACTTCCTTTCCTGAGATCAAATCAACAGCCACACACCGGAAAGGAATAGGGAGCTCATCAAAGTCATTCAAATGTTCATATGGGATTGTGAGGGAAGAGAAAAAAAGCGAGATTTTTTGACCGTATATCAGACCGCTGGGTGGTGCGGGCACAAATCCTTCAGCTCCGAATTCAAACTGATATTTCCCGTTTAGCCTTTTTTGGAAAAAAGGCTGTATTGGCCTTTTAGGTGTATCGGAAAAAAAAGAGCTCCAATCCATGTTCTCAGCGAGCTCCTGTATTTCCCTGCCGCTGTATCCCATAGAATAAAGAGCAGCAATAATGCCTCCTATACTTGTTCCCGCAATACAATCGACAGGGATCTGATGGGCATCCAGCATTTTAAGAATACCTATATGGGCAAGCCCGAGAGCACCGCCTCCGTCCAGTACTAGGCCGATTTTTGGCCTCTGTTCTGCAAAGATACGGCTGTCCAAAAAAAAGACAAATAAAAGGAAACCAAATACGAGACTTTTCTTTATTTTGTAATGCATTAAAGTGAATCCATATCCCTTATTTCTATCTTTTGAATAGTTATTTTTGTTTTCAATCTCATTTTAATCGCCATTTTTTTACCTTACAGGCAAGCCGACCTCACTGCATCTGCTTTGTTACAGGGTACTCGCGGTGAAGGACCACAGCTTCGCACCCTGTGCCTCGCATCTGCAGCAACCTCGACTTGTGAATAATCCAGGCTAATATCACTGTCTATGATAAAATAATATAACATAATCTTTTTTTTAAAAAATTAAAAGAATAAAAACGGAGAAGAATCAATAGAAGAAGTTCCGAAAATCTCCCCGGATTTTATACTTATGGATATAAAACCATCCATATTTTATCTCTTAATCCAGATTGACTTGCGTCAATAGTCAAAATTGCCGATAATACTGTGAAAAGGAGAGAAAAGTGAAAATCGCCCTTATTCAGCAATCATGCAGTAAAAACAAGGGATATAACGTGCAAAAGGGGATCTATGCTTTTAAAAAGGCAGCGGAAAACGGAGCCCAGCTTATATCCTATGCAGAACTGGGGTTCTCTTATTTTCTTCCTCAGAATCCGGCAAGTCCGAAAGATGTTGACATGGCTGAGAATATTCCAGGTCCCACAACTGACATATTCACAAAACTGGCCGAGGAATATGAAGTCGTGACAGTGCTGAATCTTTTCGAAAGAGACAGAGATAAGACTTATGACTCTTCTCCTGTGATTGATTCAAACGGAGAAATCCTCGGGATTGTAAGAATGGCCCATATAATGGATGGGATGGGCTTTTATGAAAAGGGATATTACTCCCCTGGAAATTCTCATGAGTTCGTGTACAGTACAGCAGTGGGAAAGGTTGGGATTGCTGTTTGCTATGACCGGCACTTTCCCGAATATATGAGAAATCTTGCTTTAAACGGGGCAGAAATCGTACTGATCCCGCAGGCAGGAGCTAAAGGGGAGTGGCCAGCAGGCATGTTTGAGGCAGAAATAAGGGTAGCTGCTTTTCAGAACGGATACTTTGCTGCTTTGACGAATCGAGTGGGAGAAGAAGATAAATTAAATTTTGCAGGAGAATCATTTGTAGTGAATCCGGATGGGGATGTCATAGCCCGGGCTCCAAAGGAAGAAGATTCTATTCTTTATGCCCAATGCGATCTGGGTGAGGTTCATCGATGCACAGCCAGAAAGTATTTTTTGTTGGACCGGAGGCCGGAATACTATCAGAGGTTTAAAATAACAGAAAAAGCAAAAGGCAGGGAGTGATTGAATGAAAGACTGGTTTGTACTGAACACAAAGCCAAAGAAAGAGTTTCAAGTGGAAAGGCTTTTTCAGGAAGGTGGTTTTGAAGTCTATAATCCTAAATATAAACAGGAAAAAAAAATACTCCCCTTTTTCTCAGGCTACGAGTTCCTCTATTTCGATTATCCGGATCAATACAAAAAAGTCAAATACACGAGAGGCGTCAAGAGGATCGTTGGAAACAAAGAGGGCCCTATTCCTGTTTCGGAAACAATCATAGAGGAAATCAGGAAAAGAGAAATCAACGGATTTATTGAATTAGATAAATACGGAAGCGAGCCTGAGGTAGGGGATGAAGTGCAAATAATGGAAGGGCCCATGAAGGGATTAAAAGGGATCTTTAAAAAAGGACTGAATCCGAAAGAAAGAGCCCTCGTACTTATGAACTATGTTTCGTATCAGGGTCATGTTATTATTGAGAAAAAAAAGCTGAAGAAAGTGCTGTAGGAATTCTCTATAAAATTTCTTTGAGCTGGCCGCTGTCTATTTTTGGTCCGCTGATAATCAAGCATATATTTTTGTTTCTGTATTTCTTGGATTCCTTTATGAGAGCGGCCACTGTCAGAACCGTCGATCTCCTTTCTCTTCATCATTTTCAATTCGCTTGGATGCGAAGGCCTTTCGTCTCCAGTAGTAATAAACAGGTATGCCTAGGAGAACGAGAACAATCCCTGCTGCCGATTCTACTGTTTTTTCAATCAAGGTGTTTAAAAGGATGCCTGTGCTGGCAAGTATGAATAGGCCAGGGATAAAGGGATAGCCCCACGTTTTGTAAGGCCGCTTCATCATCGGGTATTTCTTTCTTAAAGTGAAAACCGAAGCAGCGGCCGCTACCCAAAACGCAATGGCGGCAAACATGGCAAATGTAAAGATCTGTTCGAATGAACCCAGGATAGTCAGGAGCGAAGCCCATAGTGCCTGTAGGAGAATGGCAGCCCCCGGCGTGTGAAATTTCGGATGCACCTTTGAGATTTGTTTAAAAAACAGCCTGTCTTTGGCCATAGCATAATACACTCTCGGACCAGTCATAATAGAGCCGTTCAAAGAACCAAAAGTAGACACTATGACGGCCAGAGATATAACTATCCCTGTTGAATTCCCGAACATAGAGGCGGTCGCCTTCTCTGCTATTCTTACTACTCCCGTCATTTCCGGGATAGGGAGTGCGCATAAATAAATATAATTTATGAGAACATACAGGAGGGTAACCCCTAACGTTCCCAGAAAAAGCGCTTTAGGAAGGTTTTTCTCAGGTTTTTTTATCTCCCCGGCAACAAAATTCACATTATTCCATCCATCAAAAGCCCAGGACACGGCAACCAGAGCTACTCCAAAACCAATGATGAGTTGAGATAGATTCATACCCCCGGGATTTAAGGAAAAATCTTCAACTGTGCTTTTTCCTAAAGCAAAACCAAGAATGATGATAGCACAAATGGTTCCTATCTTTATAACAGTAACGAAATTCTGGATTCTTTTTCCAAATCCCACTCCTAAAAAATTGCATAGAGATAAAAAAGTTATGATGCCTACTCCAGTCAGCTG
Source organism: Candidatus Aminicenantota bacterium (assembly GCA_021162615.1). Lineage (GTDB taxonomy): Bacteria > Acidobacteriota > Aminicenantia > Aminicenantales > Aminicenantaceae > WJMT01. Next base: position 12,218 of record JAGGYH010000087.1, on the reverse strand, counting down.
CCCGGCAGAGAGAGAATAAGTCAGAGTTTTGTGAAATAAATTTATATCAAACGACAGAAGTATGTTATGGGTTGAAAGGGGAGAGAAGAGGTATCCTGTGTATTCAGAAAAGGCAAGAGCCAGACCAGCTATGCCTCCGGTCATATATACCAGGAAGAGTATCCATCCGAAGAGAAAACCGGCAAGTGGGCCGTAGGCTTCTTTAAGATAAACATACTGACCCCCAGCTTCAGGCATAGCTGCCCCCAGTTCAGCATAGGTCAGGGCTCCCGTAAAAGTAAGGAGTCCCCCCACTATCCAGGCAAGAAGAATAAGAGGAGCTGATGGTATTGATTTTGCCATTATCCCTGTGGTTAAAAATATTCCAGAGCCAATGACGATTCCCATCATCACCATAGTGGAATCAAAAAGTCCGAGCTGACGGACCAGCTTGTTCTGTATGTCTTTTTTCATGCTAGATATTAGCCTGAACTATTCATAAAAAAATGGCGATGTTCCTTTCTCACTGCATCTGCTTCGTTACAGGGTACTCGCGGTGAAGGACCACAGCTTCGCACCCTGTGCCTCGCATCTGCAGCAACCTCGACTTGTTCATCATCCAGGTTATTATGTTTATAATATATTTTTCTGCAAATTTAAACTTATTTCATGTATACTTTATTTTTTATAGCGAATCCAAGATAAAAAAGGAGTAAGGACATGAAGACAATCGGATTAATAGGAGGGATGAGCTGGGAGTCTTCTCTTGAATATTATAGAATATTGAACCAGGCCGTTAAAGAAAAACTCGGAGGTTTTCATTCGGCTAAATGTCTTATGTATTCAGTCGATTTCGAAGAAATCGAAAAACTCCAGCATAAAGGCAGGTGGGATGAATTGACTGACATCATGATTGATGCGGCTCAAAGAGTTGAAAAAGCAGGAGCTGATTTTATCGTCATTTGCACAAACACCATGCACAAGATGGCCCCGGAAGTTGAATCCTGTCTCACCGTACCTTTACTGCATATTGCAGATGTAACAGCAGAGCAGATAAAAATCAAAGGACAGAAAAAAGTTGGCCTTCTTGGTACAAGATTTACTATGGAACAGGAATTCTATAAGGGAAGATTAACGAAAACGCATGGTATCGAAGTGATTATCCCTTATGAAGAACAGAGAAAAATCATCCATAACATTTTATACAAAGAGCTGGTTAAAGGGGAAATAAGCAAAGTATCAAAAAATAAATTCAAGGATATTATCTCATCTCTTAGCTCAAGAGGAGCCGAAGGAATCATACTGGGGTGTACGGAAATTCCTCTCCTGGTAAAACAGGAAGACTATGATATTCCTTTATATGATACTACTGACATTCATGCCCGTGCAGCGGTTGAATTAGCTCTTAGAGAGTGATTTCAGCAACCAACCGCTTATTTTACGAACAACTTGATTATATTCCATATCCCGATGAGGGATACGACGGATATGACCACGATTCCTAATAAATTCTTTTTGAAATCATTGGCCATTTCCTTCATTCTTTTTTTATCATTGAGCACTATTAAAAGGAAAAGAGAAGCCACAGGTAAAATAATGCCGTTTGCTACCTGGGCAAAAACAATAACGGATATGGGATTGAAATCAAACATGGATACAACAAAACCGACTAAGATGACTCCCATCCATACCAGACGAAATGACACAGTATTATCTTCCTTCCATCCTAACACGCCCGAGGAAGCAAAAGCTGCAGCATAGGGTGCTGTGACAGCGGAACTCATACCTGCGGCAAAAAAACCAAGTCCGAAAAGAAAATTTGTCAAAGGCCCGAAGAGAGGTTTGAGCTGCTGGGCCAGCTGGGCTCCGCTGGCAATATGGATCCCTTTATGGAAAAACGCCACACTTGAAGTCACGATGATGCATACGGAAATGAAACCTCCCAGGCAAATGGAAAGGATCAAGTCTTTTCTGAAATCTTTGAGATTAGTTTTTGACTTCCATTTTTTCTTTACAGCAGACGAGTGAAGAAAAAGATTATAGGGGACCACAGTAGTGCCGATAAGGGCCAGCACGATAAAAAGAGAGTTTTTCGGAAATGAAGGAATAAATCCCTTAAAAATAAGGGTGAGATCCGGTTTTATTATGATAAGAGCTGTGATGAAGGATGCGCTCATAAGAAAAACCAATAACACCAAGGCTTTTTCGATGATCCGGTATTTTTTTAATGCCAATAAGCCTATAGATGCTGCGGATATCAATAAGACCCAATTTTTTTTGGGTAATGAAGTGATCATTTCGAGTCCCAGTGATCCTCCTATGATGTTCCCGGCTTCATAGGCCGCACAACCAAAGGAAACAGCTGAAATAGTTAAGCCTATAAATATGATTTTTGCAAGTTTGCTGCTGGGGTATTCTCTTAAGGATTGACCGAGGTCAAGCCCGGAGCCCAGAGGGAGCCTTCCAGCCATCTCTTGAAGTATTATTGTGGTCACTGTGGCAAAGATGAGAACATAAATCAGAGAATATCCAAAATCCGCGCCTGCTATGGAACAGGTGGTAACAGTTCCCGGACCTATAAAAGCGGCTGTCACCAGAAATCCGGGCCCGAAGCGGCTCTTTTTAGTCTTTCTTGCCATAACCGCCTCCACCTGGCGTCTCTATGTGAAGGACATCACCGGTATCTGCTTTTAAATTCACTTTCGAACCTAACTTTATTTTTTGTCCGTTCGAACGGATCAGCCTGTTAATCCCCTTTTCCCCGTTCCCTCCGCCTTCAAGACCATAAGGAGAAAATTTCCTCCTTTCGGAAATGATGGATATTTGTGTGGGAACTCGGAATTTATATTCACGGATGATTCCGTCTCCTCCTCTGTTTTTACCAGAGCCTCCGGAACGGGATCTTATGGAATATTTTTGTATGTAAAGAGGAAGGTATTTTTCCATAGCTTCAAGAGGTGTGTTTAAAGAGTTTGTCATATGGGTATGAACGCCGCTTAATCCATTATAGTTTAATCCAGCACCCATCCCGCCGCCAATGGTTTCATAATAAGCAAATCTGGATTTTCTTTCAGGATCGAAACCACCAAAAGTGACATTATTCATGGTTCCTGAGCTAGCAGCAGGGATTTTTTTTGGCACTGCCTGATAAAGAGCTCCTAAAAGGACATCGACGATCCTCTGCGATGTCTCGACATTGCCGCCTGCTGTGGCAGCCGGATATTCGGCATTTATAACCGTACCCTTCGGAGCAATGATGGCCAAAGGCCTGAGAAGGCCCGTATTAAAGGGAATGTCTTCCTCCACTAAGGAACGAAAAACATACAAAACAGCAGAATAGGTAACGGCTGAATTTGCGTTAATGCCGCCTGCTACCTGTTTCGAGGAGGAACTGAAGTCAATGATAGCCCGGTCCCTTTTTATTGTCATCTTTACTGCGATTTTAACCGGTTCATTACTGATGCCGTCGTCATCCATATAATCACAAAACTCATATTCTCCGTCTGGAATGGTTTTTATGGTTTCTCTCAATATTTTTTCCGTATAATCTTGAATAAGAGAGGCGTATTCAGTGATGATTTCCGGTCCGTATTTTTTAATCGTCTCTTCCAATCTTATTCTGCCTTTATTGTTGGCAGCGATCTGTGCAGTGATGTCTCCTTTCCTTTCTTCTGGAGTGCGTACATTGGCCAGTATGAAGTTGAGAAGGTCCTTATCCAGTTCTCCCTTTTTTACCAGTTTTACAGGAGGGATGATGAGCCCTTCCTGGAATATTTCTGAAGCCAGAGGCATTGAACCGGGGCTCATTCCCCCAATATCAGAGTGATGGGCTCTGTTCGCAACAAAAAATGAAAGTGAGTGCTCAGTGAAAACAGGGGAAATACATGTCACATCCGGAAGATGAGTGCCCCCTTTATACGGATCATTCAAGATGACTACATCTCCTTCTTCAAAATTCACATAGTCCAGGGAAGCTTGAACTGAAAGCGGCATAGCACCCAGATGTACCGGAATATGAGACCCCTGGGCAAAGGTTTCTCCTCTTTTGTTAAAGAGAGCGCATGAAAAATCTTTTCTTTCTTTGATATTCGGAGACAGGGAAGTCCTTTCCAGCACAGCTCCCATTTCTTCAGAAATGGATATGAATAGATTTTTGAAAAGTTCAAGTTCGATGGCATCAAATTGAACCATGTCTCTCTTCCTTTCGGGATAAAATGATATTCAGATACGCATCGATTTCAGCCTTGTATTCAGCTGGAATGAATGTTGTGGATTCATAGTCGACAATAAGAGCAGGTCCATACATTTTATTCCCGGGTTCCAGCAGAGAACGTTCATAAACAGGGGAAGCATTATAAATACCTTTATAATAAATGTTTTGTTTCTTTATGAATGACTTTTCAGGACCTGGTTTTCCCCTGATGGCTTTTTTTAATTTTATTTTACGTGTTTTTCCATCAGCTTTTATTCTGACATTAACGATTTCAACAGAACGCCCCGGATGACTGTACGAATACAATCTTTCATGGGATTTGTTAAATTCATTAAAATAATTGCTGTTCTTTTTGTAGGGAATGGTTATTTCATAAGACTGTCCAAGGTACCTGAGATCCAGAAACCTTTTCAGCTTGATATTTTCCCTTGAAAAACCTTCCTTGTGCATGTCAGTTATGGCTTTTTCTTCCAGTTTGGCGAATTCTTTTTCAATGGCCCTGTCCGAAGACAGAGGGCCTGCGGGCTTCAGCACAGACTTTGAGTAATCTCTGGTTGAATCAGCCAGAAGCAGGCCTAATGATGAAAGGACTCCGGCATTTTTAGGAATCAAAACAGTGGGGATATGCAGTCCTAATGCTATCTCCGCGGCATGCATTCCCCCTGCTCCTCCAAAGGAGAAAAGAACAAAATTTCTGACATCAATTCCTCTTTCTATGGAAATAACCCTGATGGCTTTACTCATGTTTGCATTAGCTATTTTAATGATTCCAGAAGCTGTTTCTAAAACGGACTTGTTTATTTTATCTCCCAGTTTTTTGATGGAATCAAAACTTCTTTCAGGGAAAATTTTCATGTGTCCGCCTAAAAAATGTTCAGCTGATAATCTCCCTAATACCAGATTTGCATCTGTGACAGTGGGAAGATTTCCTTTACCATAGCAGGCCGGCCCCGGATCAGCTCCGGAACTTCTGGGGCCTACTCTCAGGGAACCACCCTTATCTATATAGGCAATAGATCCTCCTCCCGCACCTACTGTATTTATATCGATGATAGGCAGTCTGACCGGAAATTCACCGATTTTATTTTCATTCGTTCTCTGTATCTTTCCGTCTATTAAGGATACATCCGAAGAGGTTCCTCCCATATCAAAAGTGACCATTTTGTTATAGCCAGCTGTCTTTCCCACATAATACGCAGCTACCACGCCGCCAGCAGGGCCCGAAAGCGCGGTCCTTATGGGCTCTTTTTTCGCGGTTTCCGTTGATATATGTCCCTCGTTCGACTGCATGATGCGAAGGTATACATTTTTTAATTTTTTCCCCAGATTGGACAAATATTGGCTTATAACAGGCATTAAATATGCGTTTACTGTGGCCACTACGGTTCTTTCATATTCTCTGTATTCAGGCAGAATGTCGCTTGACCGAGAAACAGGATAACCAGCCTTTTCAAAAACTCTGTGTACTTTTTTTTCGTTTTCAGCATTGGCATATGAATTTATGAATGAAACGGCTACGGCTTTTGCCTTTATGGTTTTTAATTTTTTGACAGCCTTCCTGATCTCTTCTTCAGAGATATTAACGAGTATTTCACCGGAGGAGGAAGTTCTTTCATTTAGCCCGATGCATCTGGAACGGGGAAGAAGAGGTGTTCTTTTCTCTCCTTTAAGGGAATAGAGGCTGTTTCGCGTCTGCCTTCCTATGAACAGGACATCTTCAAATCCTCTGGTAGTCAGGAGGACAATAGGCCCGCCGGTTCTTTCCAAAAGGCTGTTTGTGGCAACAGTGGTTCCATGGATAATGTGGATGGAATCAGTTTTTTTTAAATAGCCTGAAACCCCTTTTAAGATCGCATCCGAGGGGTCTTTGGGTGTCGAGGGGATTTTTTTAATGTGAATTTTTCCGTCAGAATATATCAGGAAATCCGTGAAGGTCCCTCCGGTATCAATGCCTATTCGTATCTGTGTCCTCATTAGAGGTAGATTATGCTTATGGAGCATGGAATGTCAAGAGAGCCTTATAACCAGTAAAAAAGGGCACAAAGTGAAAAAAGATTTCTGTATTTTATCCGATCCGTATAAAGGGCACTTTATTTTTATTTCTTTTTTTACGGGAATGATTTCTTCAAATTTATTCTGGCTGGCATTTTAAGCATTTGAATTCATATATAGGCGTTTTTTCTTTTGAAAATAATTTAAAACAAAATATCGTTTATTAGTTTTTTAAGATCGTCTTCATTGACCGGTTTCGTCATATATCCGGCATGAGGAATAGAATTTGCTTTTTTTTTCGTATTTCTGTCAGCAAATCCAGTCAAAAAAACAACAGGGATGTTGTATTCATTGATGATAATTCTGGCCGCCTCGATTCCGTCTATCTCGCCCTTAAGCCCTATGTCCATAAGCACTAAGTCGGGTTTATTCTTTTTTATCATTTCAATGGCCTCTTCAGCATTGAAAGAGATCTCAGATATAATATCCCCGAAATTGGAGAGGGTGCTTTTTAAATCCAAGGATACAATACCTTCATCTTCAACAATCAGTACTTTTTTCATAATAAGTAAGATCTCTCAAAATCCTTATGAATACTCCTATTATATAACTGTAATGGCGGAAAATATCAAGGAAATATATGATTTTTTGAAAAAAAAACGATTTATTTGACAGCTATGGCTTCTATTTCCACTTTAACGTCTTTTGGAAGCCGAGCGACCTGCACAGCAGCACGCGCAGGGAAGGGGGGCATGAAGAACTCACTATAAACACTGTTCATTTTAGAAAAATCTTCCATGTCTTCCAGGAAAACAGTGCACTTGACCACATTATCGAGTGTGCAGCCAGATCCTTCAATCACTCCTTTGAGATTTGTCAGAGCTAAGCGTGTTTGCTCCTCAATGGAACCTGTATTCAGTTCTCCCGTTACAGGGTCTATAGCGATCTGCCCTGATGCGAAAACAATCCCGTTGGCCTCTATTCCTTGGGAATAAGGTCCAATGGCTTTAGGAGCGTTTTTTGTGCGGATTTCTTTTTTCATTTTGATTTTTCCTCCTTTGCATGATAATAAAAAAGGGCTTGTTATAGCCATCCAACCCAAACCTGCGATAACCTCCCTTCTTTTCATATCTAATCTGACCTATTCATGAAAAATGGCGGTGTTCCTTTTTTTGTTTGCTTTAAAGGATATACATGTTTTCTGCCAAAAAGACAACTGGAATATTTTTGAATGCTTCTTATTCTGATTTCATTAAATCAGAATATTTTTTCCCTTCTCCCAAAGGATTTAAAGATTTTAAGATCTTTATCTTTTTTCTTTCTTTGGATAAATCTGTCATCCCTTTTTTACTTTCAGGCGACAGGATCTTTATGACCGGCCTGAATTTATCCTTTTTGTTCACTTTTTTTACATACCCGATTCTCTGATCGTTCAGGAGCACGATGGTCCCTATAGGCCAAACACCCATTATTTCAAAGAAACGGTCAACCAGTTCCGGATCAAAAGAATACTTCTTTTTCTCTGTCATGTTTTTGAAGATATCTTCAAAAGAGAAGAATTCATCAAATAGGTGTTTTTGAAAAAGCTTATCATAAATATCACATATTGATATGATTCGTGAAGCAAGATGCGGTTCTGCAGGATACTTTACTCCTGGACAGGCTTTGTCAAGGATGAGAGGATGTTCAAAGGCCACAACCGCCGGCAATATTCCCAGGCTGTTTCTATATCCTAGAAGGATTTTACTGCCGGCTGTTCCATAATCCTCTGTTTCAGAAGACTCGGGTCCTCCTGATTCATTATCATCGTTTTCCGTTTTTTTGCCTGCAGCCGTTTCTCCGATATCATGAAAAAGAGCCGAAATGCCTATATCAATAACCCTGTCTCTGGATAAGCCCAGTTCAGAGGCAAAATACATGGACAGGACACTAACGTTTAACTGATGAATGAATACTGGGAAGTCTTGGTTTTTAAGTGAAATCAAATGATCGGTTTCGTTGTAGTTTCCGGCATAATGTTCAATAAGTGTTGAAATATGGAATCTCAAATCCAGATAATCTATCTCTTTATTGTTGAGAATTTTTGTTATTGATTCCCTTGTCAGTTCTACGGAGTTCTTAAAAGCAGTTTCGTACAGTTCATTAAGAGAAGCCAACCTGCCCCCGGTCTTTTCTGTTTCAGAAAGAGCCTTGATTTTCCCGGCCTGTATATTTTTAATTCCTTTCTCTATCAAATACTTCTGCACATCTTCAGCATGTTCTTTTACGGGTATGGACAGGAATAAAACAAAACTATCCAGTTCCCGTTGTTCCAGAGGAAGAAAAAACTTGATTTTCTCTATGTTTCTGCCCTGAAGATAGGTTAATAAAGATTTGACTTTTCTAGAAACATCAAAGAGAATCTCATTTTCCCAGGTTAACTCATCGTCTATGATTCCGATGATAAGTTTATCTTTTTCATTCAGGATATTCTTTATTTTCTTATAGGCGTTCTCAATATTCTTGGAATATTCAGGATGCTCCTTTGAATATAACTTTCTTGCCTGAACTGCTGAAGTTAAATCAAATAATGCTTTTTTGACTTTCTCTATCATCCCATTTCCTCAATACTCGCTTCGCTTGGTTTCTTAGGTTTTTATTCCATATAAATTTTTTCCCAGCCAGAGAAATCAGATGCCCTCTTGCTGAACGGGCCTCAAGCTCATCAACGATGCGGATATGTTTGCAAAGCCTTTTATTCATGATCCCTAAAGGGGATCTAAAGGAAAACAACAAATCAAGTGCTTTAAATTTACTGCTTTCATTACGGGCAAGAAGTGCAAATGCTTCTTTTTTAAGGTCATAGTTTTTCTTCTTAAGAAGAGGAAAGAGAAATTTATCGTCATGCTCAGTGAGATTTCTCATGGCTTTCAATGCCTTTACCTTAATGTTATTTGTCCCGAGTTTAAATATGGATTTAAGTGTAACCAATGAGATCGGGGAATCTATGAGGCTCAGGTTTTCTGTTATCTTTTGAAGAAGCATATCATCACCGGACCTTTGTTCTAAATTCACATTAAAATAAAACAAATAACCAGTGAAAAAACGAAAAAACGCTTTCAATATATAAGGAGTGATGACTTCTTCAGTAAAAATTTTTTCTAAATATTTATTTTCATCTTTCGTACTACGGCCTATATGTTCAATAAAATAGTCAAAATGCAAGGAAAGCTCTCCTTTGAGAATCATCTCTTCTATGAACTCCATTATGGCCGATTCTAATTTCTCAAAGTCCGGCAATGAAGATAAGACATCCTTTTTTCCATCTATTGTTTCATAAACCTGTTTCAAATACTTAATATCTTCTTTCTCTGTTATGTATTCCCATTCATCGAGAATAGTCTTGAGCAGGCGGGAAGAGTCTTTTTTGTCTTTTTCTTTTTCCAGTAAATTAAGAAGGATTAATTGATAGTTTTTCTTTAGATGGGATTCATCGAAACTTACTTTTTTTGATTTTTCTGCTGATATATCTTCGAGCAGGGTCTGGAGTGGTTTTTTGTATATCTCAGACATGTAGGGACTGGATGTGCAGGATAAGAGATTTCTTATCTTTTGGATGGTTTTTTCGTTTCTTTTATCTGAAGCGCTTCGCTTAAACACATCGGAAAGAGATTCTGCGATCTTATGGTGCTTTTCCTCTTCAACCAGGTCGGAAAAAATTTGAAAGCTGACTTCATTAAAATCATCCTTGCTTGTTATTTCTTCCCAAAGCGTAGAGGCCAGATCTTTTTCATTTAAATCCTTTATAAGATGTTTTAAATCATCAATTTTTTCTTTTGAGGGAATTTGTTTGCTGCTTAAAGCTGATTTAATTAGATTTTTTGAAAAGGAGGCATATTCTTTTTTTTTGTTTTTGATCAAATAAGAAAAAAAACTTTTAAAGCTTTCGCTCAGTTCTTTATCCAGGAGAATCTCTTCTGCGCTGACTTTATCATAAATCAATTCACAGTTATCTGACAGGTATTTCATTTTCTGTTCATTTTTTTCTTCTGCAGCTTCTTTAAGAAGATATGTCCAAAGGTCTTTTATTTCTTCGCCTTCTCCTTTTAACAGTTGAGAATAATCCAGCTCTTGTATCTTTATATTTGATATCCTTTCTTTTTCTACGAGCTTTTTTATCCCGCCGCTTTTAAATATATCCTGTCTGGGAAGAAAGAGTTTAGATAAAAACAAGTCGAGTTCTTCTGAGGTGACCGCTGGTTTTATTTCTAAAGTCTTGAGTTTTCGAAGATGGCATATTTGTGCGACCTCAGTATACAGCTTCTCATTTTTGAGAGGCTCTTTTTGAAAAAAAACGGTGTCAGGAGAAAATCCGATTTGAATGGAACGGTCAAAAAAATTAAATAATCTGTCCAGCTCGGTTTTTAATATCTGTATTGATTTTATATAGGAAGGATGGTTCTTGTCGTATATGGAATAATTTTTCAAAGAAATCTTCAGAGCTTTAAAGAAAGCCTTTATAGAATCATTCTTTTCCATTATCCAGGGTCACATTTAACCTGGTCTGTTCTTCTAAAGGGAACGCGATCGATCCAGGTCATACGCAAAACAAGTTTATCTCAGAATTGTAATACAATCATGAAGAAATTTTAAGAAATATATACGACTTGTACTATTCATAAAAAATTTGGCGTGAATAATCCGGGTATAATCAGTATCTGTCAGAGCCCAAAGTCACTCTGTTTTGACCTTCTTTCTGGCTTATATGTGCAAAATTTTCCGCTTTTTTTATAAGAGAATCTTTTGTGCTTGAAGACGCAGCCAAAACGCCTCCAATTGAAATGGTCGTATGAATGAGGATGTCTTCTACGAGTATGCTTGATTGTTCGGCGAGCAGCCTTAATTTATTAGCAATAAGATCTAATTTATGAGAATCAACATTGATCAGGATAACAAGAAAAGAATCTTCTTCCCATCTTCCAGCGAACTCAAAAAAACGGATGTTGCTGGATATGGTTTTCCCTATCATCTTGATGACTTTGTCTTTAACCACAGTTCCGTAGGCTCCTTTTATTGAGTTTACTTTGTCTAAAATACAAAACAAAATCCCTACCCGGAACCCATATCTTTTCATCTCTTCCAATCTGGAAGCAAGATTTATTTCAATATATCTTCTGTTTCCCATACTTGTGAGGGGATCGAGCATATTCATATACCTCAGTTCCTGTGTAAGGTGCGGCATGCTCACTTTTGGAGAATACTCATGAAATGTGATTAAGGAAGCGTCTGCAGTATTGTTTTTGTTGACAATCGGCAGTATTCCCATTTGGGCAGGAAGTCTATAACCTTCTTTATGAAGGATATAGACTTTATACGTCCTGGGAATTTTATCTTTTAGACTCTGTATCAGGGGGCACATTTCAGAGCATGCGAGTAATTTCTCTCCGGGCCCTTGTATGAGAATGTTTTTTTTACATTTTTGGTTGATGAGAGATTCGGCTTCATTGCCCGAGAGTCTTTCTAAAGCCTTATTCCAGAGTAAAATTCTCAAGTCCTTGTCTAAAATACATACCGCTTCGTAAATATTATTAAGCAAATCTATAAAATTTTTGTGTTCCCACTGGCTGAGGATTTTTTCCAACTGTTCGTCTGACATTTTTTTAATCCTTAAGAGGCCGGATTTTTCATTTTCTTTCAACCCCAAAATTTTATACCAAACAACAACTGCATTGTCAATAAGCCTCCGGATTCCCTCGAAAAGCTTCATCCGAAGGCTAAATCTTCAATGTCGCCACGGCCACACTTGAACGAGGAGCAAAGCGGCGTTGTAATCTCAATATAATTGATTCGTGGAAATAATTACAAGTTTAATATATTAGCCTGACCTATTCATAAAAAAATGGCGATGTTCCTTTTTTTGTTTTGATCTAAAGGATATGCATGCTTTTTAAAAAAATGACAACTGAAATATTTTTTTTTGTTTTTACTTTCATTTTAATCGCCATTTTTTTACCATATAGGCAAGCCGATATGAAATTCAGATATGGTCTGTGCT
>JAGGYH010000086.1 GCA_021162615.1 Candidatus Aminicenantota bacterium | reverse complement strand
AGCAGCCGAGAACACAGTGCGAAGAATGGCGTTAAAAATCTGAAGGGAGCACAGGCCATATCTGAATTTCATATCGGCTTGCCTGTAAGGTAAAAAAATGGCGATTAAAATGAAAGTGAAAACAAACAAAAATATTTCAGTTGTCATTTTTTATAAAAGTATGTATATCCTTAATATCAAAACAAAAAATTGCTCATCGCCATTTTTTTATGAATAGGTCAGGTTAGTATGATGAAAAAGAAACCACCTTCCATATCAAAAAAAACAACCCTCCAGGAAGAAAAAGAATTTAGAGAAAAAATCATCGAGGAGAAGCGCCCCTGGGGGAAATTCCGTTCTTTTCCGCACAAAAATGCCGGAAGCATCAAACTGATCACAGTAAATCCAAACGAATCGCTGTCCCTTCAGTATCACAACAAGAGAAGTGAATTTTGGGTAGCTCTGGATAAAGGCCTGGAGGTTGCAGTAGGGGGAAAAGTATGGAAGCCCCGAAAAAACGAGGAAATATTTATCCCCCTGAAAACTCCGCATCGAGTCCGGAATATTGGGAAAAACCCCGCAAGAATCATGGAGATCTGGATAGGGAACTCGAATGAAGATGACATTGTCAGGCTCAAAGACATCTACGGAAGGACCACATAAGTCTGAAAAGCTGTATATTCTGAAACAAAAAATAAAAGGAGCGGGGCCCTCTTAGGATGCCTCGGTCGCAAGAAGAGCCTCCGGGTGTTTGGATAAAACACTTTCTAAGAAATGCTCCTCAACCTCCCGCGCTGTTTTAAGAGCCAGAGCTTTCTCAACAATCATTTGCACACTTTTGTATTCAACTGACCTCAGAGTCTTTTTTATTTTTGGGATAAAGATAGGATTCATACTGAACCTTTTCATCCCAAGCCCTAATAATGCCAATGCTGATAGTGGATCTGCAGCCATTTCACCGCATACAGTCACTTCTTTTTTCTCTTTATTTGCGCTGTCAATAATAAATTTCAAAAGCCTCAAAACAGAAGGATGCAGCGGTTTAAATAAATAGGAGACCAGCTCATTTGACCTGTCAACGGCAAGATAATACTGAATAAGGTCATTGGTTCCTATACTGATGTAATCGACTTCTTTGACCAGACTGTCGGAGACAGCAGCTGCTGCTGGGACTTCAATCATTATACCCAAGGGTATATTTTCATCATATTTGAACTTCTGATCTTTCAGTTCTTCTTTTATCTCTCCGATAATCAGCTTTGCTTCCTCGATCTCCTCAATGCCCGTAATCATGGGCAGCATGATGCGGACATTTTTATATAGAGCGCTCGCCCGTAATATAGCCCTTAACTGTATCTTAAAATGCTTTCTTTCCCTTAAGGACAACCGGAAACCCCTGAGTCCCAATGCGGGATTTGGCTCTTTCTCAATGCTCAATTGAGGAAAATTCTTCTCTCCTCCGATATCAACCGTCCTTATGTAGACAGGCTTCTTGCCGGCATTCTTCGCAACCTGGGAATAGATTTTGTAATGCTCCTGCTCAGAGGGCAAATCCTTTCTCTGGAAAAAAATAAACTCTGTTCTGAACAGCCCCACTCCTTCCGCCCCCATCGAAAAAGCAAGGTCAGCTTCTTCCGGAAGTTCAATATTGGCAAAAGGAAAGAATCTGACTCTGTCCAGAGTCCTGGATTCCAGTTTTGCTGTCTTCTTAAGTTCTCTCACATAGCTGTCGTATTTTTTTTGTTTGCTGCCAAACTCTCGTCTTATAGCAAGGGGAGGATTGATGAGCACTTCACCGTTTGTTCCATCCACTATAAGTGTATCCCCGTCTTTGACTTTCCGGGTGACCTGGCTTAATCCCATTACAGCCGGAATGTTTAACGAACGCGCCAGAATAGCGGTATGAGAAGTAGTGCCGCCGATATCAAGGGCCACAGCAAGAACATTCCCCTTACTCAATCTCGAAGCTGCCTCCGAGGGAAGCAGGTCATGGGCTACTAGTATTTTCTCTTTTCCGTCATCCTCCTTTAACTTTTTATCTGACTTAAGATTTAAGTAGATTTTAGACAGAACATCTTTAAGGTCATATTCACGCTGCTTAAAATATTCGTCTTCAATGGACTTGAACATTCTGGAATATTCTTCAAACACCTTGGAGATAGCTCTTTCAGCTCTGCATCTTTCATCTTTAATAATCTCCTTTATTCTGGAGATGAGACAATTGTCCTGGAGGATAAAAAGGTGCGCTTCGAAAATAAAAGAGTGGTCAGACCCGACTCTTTTCCCTATTTCCTCTTTTAGCTTCTTGAGTTGTTTTCCTGTTCTATGAATCGAAACATCAAGTCTCTTCAGTTCCCTCCCTATATATTCCTTTTTGATGCCGTTCTTTCTTGATGTAAAAACAATCCTTTCGGATAAAAGGACTTCTCCCACTGCAATACCAGGGGACACTCCCGTTCCTCTTAGCCTAAAATATTCCATCAGAGATCACTCTTTCTCGTAAAACTTATCATCGATCAAGTCACTGAGAGCCTGTAAAGCCATTTTTTCGTCTTTCCCTGAAACATTCAACTGTATTTCCGAACCCTGAACGGCTGCGAGAGTAAGTATGCCTAAAACACTTTTCCCATCGACCTCACTCCCGTCTTTTATTATTTTTATTGAAGAGCCAAATCTGTTAGCCAGATTAACAAATTTAACGGCAGCTCTTGCATGCAGGCCTAACTTGTTTTTAATTTCTAATCTTTTTTTAATCATGGATCCCAGTTAAAACAAAAGTTAACTTTTAGTCTTAAGCAGCGCGCTGGCAAGATGTATGTTCTTTTTCCCTTGTTCAACGACTTTCCTTGCAACATCCTCTAAATTATAGCTTCTCTGCAAGGAAACGAATTTTATGAGCATGGGCAGATTGACTCCTGTTATTATCTCCACCTGACCGTTTTTCAAAAAACTAAAACTCAGATTCGAAGGAGTGCCGCCAAACATATCAGTAAAAATGAGCACTCCATTTTTTTGATCGACTCTCTTTATGCTTTCATTGATCTTTTTCTTTGACTCCTCTACATCATCATACCAGCCGATTGAAATAGCCTCTATGTTAACTGCCTCCCCTAAAATGATTGTGAGTGCATTCAGGAGTTCTTCAGCTAACTTCCCGTGAGAAACAATGACGCCGCCGATCATTTTATTTTCCATTTATACAATAAAGTTTAAAATATTCCAACATCCTAAATCCACTCATCTTCTTTGCACCCATGTTTCTCACTGATAAACCATTTTAGCACGTATGAACAAATACATTAAGCCCTTTATACCACACTAAAAGTATCCATCTTAAATCCTACCTGAACATATCACGATGTATGATTTGAACACTATACTTTTTTGATTCCAAATGTTCCTTCAGCCACTCGGCTACAGCAACAGACCTGTGTTTTCCTCCTGTACATCCGATGGAAATGGTCAGACAACTCTTTCCTTCTTCTATAAAACAAGGAAGCTGAAAATCAATGAATCCAAAAAGATAATTGATATATTTTTTTGTTATTTCAGAATTATAGATATAATCTGATACTTTTTTTTCCTGACCCGTCTTATCTCTTAATCGATCTATATAATGAGGATTTGGTAAAAATCTTGTATCAAAAACAAGATCAGAATCCAGAGGGACTCCATATTTATATCCAAAACTAACCAGCATTATCTGGATCCGGTACTCATTTTTTTTAAAAAACCTATCAGATATCAATTTTTTTAAATCAGAGATACTCGTCTTCGACGTATCAATGACTTCGTCAGAAAGACTTTTTATTTCCGCAAGTTTATCTCTTTCCATCTGGATATTCTGAATGACCGTTCCCTGGCCTGTCAAAGGATGAGGACGTCTGCTTTCACTGAACCTTTTGATGATAGTCTCATCTGAAGCTTCCATGAATATCACACAGGGAGAAAGCTTTTTCCGGATTTTTTCCAGAATCTCAGGGAACTCCGTAACAAATCCGGCTTCTCTTATATCAATCACAAACGCCACTTTATCTATCTGGAACTCTTTCTTCTTCCACAAGTCTACAAAATTAGGAATCAGCTTGGCAGGGATATTATCCATACAATAATACCCTAAATCCTCAAAAAAACGGCTGGCTGTTGTTTTTCCAGAACCTGAAAGTCCTGTGATGATCAGAAAATTATAATCTGTCAATTTTTTTATTCCTTTTTCCTTCTTTTGAGGCAATGTCCCTTTTCAGTCTATAGGTAATCTCCTTTGGGGCATGGTACCCTTTCTCTTTCAGCACCTGCACTTTACAGGCTACTTCTATCAAAGTAGAGATATTCCTCCCCGGGGCGACTGGGATGATAATCTGAGGGATTTTTACTCCTAACAGTTCGTGTTTTTCCGGGGACTCCAGACCGAGGCGGTCATATTCTTTATTCTGCTCCCACTTTTTTAAGTTTATAACCAAATCTATCTTTGAGCGTTTACAAATGGCCTTGGATCCGAAAATCTGTTTGATATTGATAATTCCAAGTCCTCTTATCTCCATAAAATAGCGGCTCAAAGAAGGTGATGTCCCTATGAGTTTGTCTTCTGATATTTTTTTTATATTCGTCACATCGTCAGAAACAAAACGCCATCCCCTCGATATCAACTCAAGAGCACTCTCGCTCTTTCCGATTCCACTGTCCCCCTTGATCAAGACACCGAGCCCATTGATCTGGAGCAGCCCCCCTGAAACCACTTTCTGGTTCAAATTTTCTTCTTCGACAGAAAAATTTTTGCCAGACTTACTCATCTATACGGTCCTCTTCATCCTGGATAACCGTTAAAACCTCACTTATGTTTTTAGCATTGAGTATCTTTTTGATAAGATTTTTTGACTTACGTATGAGATGGGCGATAGCCGCCAAAGCTTGTAAATTGACACTCGGATTATCCGGAGAAGAAACAACCAGAAAAAATATGAATGAAGGCTTGTTATCCTGAGAATGGAAATCAACTCCTTTCCTGGATATCCCAAGAAGCACAGTCAAATCCTTTGCAGATTTAACTTTACAGTGCGGAATGGCAAATCCCTCACCAATAGCGGTGCTGCCGAGTTCCTCTCTTTGTATCAGCCGCTCATACAGGTCTTTCTCTTTTATTTCCTTCTTTCTCGCCTTTAAAAAAGAGACCATTTCCCTTATGATTTCGTCACGACTATTGCTTTCCAAATCCAAAATGACCATATTGTTCGTTATTAAATTGCTTACTTTCAATTTTATCTCTCTATTTCATTCGAGTTCGATCAGACCCAGGTTTCCATCTTTCCTTTTATATAAAATCGCCCAATTTTGTTTCTCAAGGGTCCTGAAGACAAAGACATCTCTCTTTTTTGAGTCAAACAACAGGGCTGCTTCGTCCAGTGACATTGGTTTTAATGAATAATCATCATCTTTTATAATCCTCCTTCCCTTATTCTGCAATTCTCCCTCAACCACAAAGGTCTCGGATTCCTTCCTTATTCTCCTTTTTCGGTGCCTCACCTTATCTTTCTCTTTTTTTATCTGCCTCTCAATATTATCAAAAGCAAGTCCCAGGGAAGAAATCATATCCCTTGTCTCCTCAGCCGCATTTAAGTTGAATCCTTTTGAAGAAATATGGATCTCCACTTTATGACGGTATTTTTCTACTGACAATATAATATCCACCTCCGCAGGCGAACTGATCAGCTTTTCCGTACTTTTGATCCTTTTTTCACAAAAATCTCTTATTTCATCTGAAATGTTTGTCTGTCTGCCTGTATAATTTATGTTTATCATGATCCCTCCATCAAATATCTTCTCTTTCTTATATGAGAAGGCGGAATTTTTAATTGTTTCCTGTATTTTGCTACTGTTCGCCGCGCTATATTGAAACTTTCTTTTGCCAGGACATCGCTTATTTCAACATCACTCAATGGATTCTTCCTGTCCTCTCCCTCAACCAATTTTTTTATCTTTTCCTTTATTCTCAAGGTGGAAACCTCTTCACCTGAATCCCTTGAAAGAGCTTTATGAAAGAAATATTTCAAAGGAAACACTCCTCGAGGTGTCATTATATGTTTGTTTGCTACAACGCGTCCAACAGTGGATTCATGCACCCCGATCTCCTGGGCCAGCTCAATCAAAGTCAATGGCTTAATATAATCCAGTCCTTTCTCTATAAAATCCTTCTGCTTCTCTAAAATAAAATTTGCCACTTTATTAATGGTATTATTTCTCTGGTCCAGACTCCGCAAAAACCAGAATGCCTTTTTCAATTTAGCCTTTAAGAACTCATAGGCTTCAGGATTGTCCTTTGATGCGCGTGCAATGAGTTTTCTATAAAATTTATTTATCCTGAGGCTTGGAATCCCTTCGTTGTTAACCTTTATGGTGTACCTGTCATCTGCTTTCTCCACAAGAATATCAGGGATAATATAATCCGTTTTTTCCTGAGTGTATTTTCTTCCGGGTCTCGGATTCAATCTCCTGATTTCTTCAATGACCTCTCTTACCTCAGAAAGAGAAATGTTACAATGTTTGGACAGTTCCTCATAACGGGATCTTTCCAAAAGGCCAAGATGGTTTTCAATGATATTTCTGAGATTTTCATTTTCAATTTCCATATAATCCAATTGAGCCAAAAGTGCCTCTTTAAGAGAAAGACTCCCCACTCCAACAGGATCAAAGTTCATTATTTTCTTTCTCACCTGTTCGACCTTATCCAAAGAAGCTTTAACAGCTTTTGAAATATCCTTCAAAGAGGTCGCCAGATACCCGTCTTCATCTATATTTCCTATGATATATTGAGCTATTTCCTTTTCCTTTTTTGAAAAAAAGGTCATATTGGCTTGCCAGTCGAGACGTTCCCAGAGAGAAGGAGCCTTTGTGATAAATTTTTCATATTCAGGGGATTCTTTTTTCTCCATGGAAAAGGAATTGAATCTGTTGTCAAAGTACTGCTCATACATTGCTTCAAATTCCTTATCATCTTCTCGTTCTAAAGAATCGCCTGTTTCATCTGCGCTCGTTTCCTGCTCCTTATTATCTTTCTGGTCTTCCCTATCTTCTTTCTGTGTCTCTTCTTTTATCTCAAGTAAAGGATTCTCGCTTAATTCCACATCTATGACCTCAATAATCTCCAAATTTGTCAGCGGAAGAAGCCTAATGGCCTGCTGCAACGCAGGTGCAAGGACCATTTTTTGAACCTGCTTTTGACTTAACTGCTGTTTTAGAACCATATTCTTTCCTTAATATTGACTTCCAGATATCACTCCAGTCTGAACTCTTCTCCTAAATAAGATGATTTTACCTGCTTTGAGTGAACCACCTCTTCGGGAGTCCCTTTGATCAATATCTCTCCTTTGTCCATAATATAAGCCCGATCTGTAATTTTTAGAGTTTCCCTGACACTGTGATCCGTAATCAACAGGCCGATGCCTCTTTCTTTGAGTGAAAAGATAACTTTCTGCAGGTCAAAAATAGCTAACGGGTCTATTCCTGTAAAAGGTTCATCCAGAAGGATATAACCCGGATTGGTAGTCAGGGCCCTTGCAATTTCAAGCCTTCTCCTTTCTCCTCCGGACAGGGTTACGGCTTTTTCTTCA
Organism: Candidatus Aminicenantota bacterium; assembly: GCA_021162615.1. GTDB lineage: Bacteria > Acidobacteriota > Aminicenantia > Aminicenantales > Aminicenantaceae > WJMT01. The sequence goes on along the minus strand of JAGGYH010000086.1, from coordinate 34,896 downwards.
AAAAGATCTCCCAACCCGAATTCGTTCAATATCCCCATCACATCTGATTCAATTAGAGGAGAAGAATCAGGCAAGATCTCACTCACAGCTAAGATATTGTCTCCAACACTTAGCTTTCTGAAAGAGGACGGTTCCTGAGGAAGAAGGCGCAAACCCTTCCTGGCTCTCAGATACATAGGAAAATCGGTTATATCTTTCCCATCCAAATAGATTTTCCCGGCATCCTGAGGAATATGACCGAGAATCAATCCAAAGGTGGTTGTTTTTCCCGCACCATTTGGCCCCAGCAGACCGACAATCTCACCTCTACGTACCTTTATGGAAACATTGTGCACGACTTTCTTTTTTCGATAGCTTTTTTCCAGTCCTATCGCTTCTAAGTAAGTATCCATCGTTCACTTCTTTATCACAGTTACTGATCTTTGGTCTCCTCTGTTTTCGATGATGATTCTATCATCGGCCATAAAAAAAGTCAATTTGTCTCCATTCGTCCTTCCTCCGTTTTCTTCTATAAGAACAGGGTTTCCTGTCAAGACCATCCTTTCATCTTCCAGAGTGTACACAGCTTCCTCACCTCTTGCTTCATATCCCCCTGTTTTGAACGTCACTGAATCCCTTGCAATGATTACGTCTAACTCATTATCATCCTCTTTCATAAGTATGGATAGGGTCTCTGCATTCAAAAGGATCTGCTCTGTATTCAAAGAACATTCCTGCATATAGGAAATTTTATTTTCTTCCGGGTTAAATTCCATAACATTCGAGGTGATTTTAATGTTTTTTTCTTCTCCTTCCCTGTTTTTAAAACCAAGGATTGTTTGAACGCCCTTTACGGCTGTTAATCCCCCATTTTCTCTTCTAATTATGAGTTCCTCTGTGTTCAGCATTTCCTGCTCCTGCCATAGTTTTACTTTTCCTTTAAATATAAAACGGTCTTGTTCATTCAAATATCTCATTGTATCCGATGAGATGAACACAAGCTGCGAGCTTGAAAAGATTCCGATACTAACTTTACCGCTTTCAGAAGGCAGGAACACTCCTGTTATTTCTCCTTTTGCTTCCAGGCTGCTTCCATCCAAACCGCTGGATATTTTATCAGCAGAAATCTCATATTCTTCTGAAGAAATCTCTGCCCTCTGGGTTTTACTGCCAAATACTGTCAGTATCTCCTCTTGACTATCGACTGAAAACTTATGCCCTTTTATCAGCCTTTTGCCATTTCCTTCATTTTCCTCAACTATAACATTATCAGCGCCTGAAAAGTCCTTCGTTTTGCCGTCTTTAGTGAAATCAACAACAAACCTTCCTGACCGGATTCGATGGAAACCCAGGTCTGCTTTGACCGCATCAATCGAGCAGTTGCCTTTAGCAGCGATTCTTTGGGGGATGTCAAGGTATTTGAAAAACCTTACAAATATCTCCTCAGCCTCTGCTTTGTACTCCTGAACCTTAGGGCTGTTTTTGGATGAGGATTCCAAAAAAAGGTCTCCTTTGACACTTCCTTTTAAGTTCACTGACCTTAAAAAGTCCTTATCCGGGGGAAGATAAAACTCCATCCGTTCTGTACTGATAGAGTTTCGCCCGGCTTTAATCTTTACATGACCTTCCATATAACCGTTCCCCCATTTCTGTGTATAAAACAGCTCATCTCCGCTCACATGAATGACCTTTGAACCCTCATCATCCTGAATCAATTCCAGATGCACGTTATCCTGAATCTTTACTTCCTTTTCTCTTTCCCAGCAGATCATGTTCTGCCCCCGCCCTTTAATCCTATCGGAAGAAAAAGACACCCCTTTGTCCGTGGTCATCACATGCTCTTCGCTTTTATACTCAAGGTAAGAAGATTTGATTGAAAGGTCCTTAAATTCTATGACAGCATTTCCTTTGAGAACAAACCGGCTTCCTTCCCTGTCATGGAGAATCTCATCTCCTTTTAAAATGACATCTTCACCCTCAGCACGCTTCAAAAATTTTATCAATACATCTCCTTCAAGGTGGTAAAATCCGTCCTCACCCAGATACTGCCGGCCGGCTTTTGATTCAAGCACAGGCCTCCCTTTCTTATCCTCTAAATAGAGCACGTCTTCCCTTTGTTCGACTTTCTGTTCCTTCAATTCCTCATCTGACAGGGAAATATTTACTTTCTTCCCTGACCTTGAAATGATGTCCGCTCCGATAATGACAACGGCCAGAACAAGCAATAATAAGGTCAAATGCCTGAATATCAAGGCAGGCCTGACCTGCTTTGCTTTTATTTTATTAAACATATGTGTCCTTTTCTATCTATATCTATTATCCTGATTCCTTCATAAAAAAATGGCGGTGTTCATCTTTTTACTGACCTTATATCATGCAGAACAAAATTCAAACGCTTTTTTCCAAGATATTCATTGTGACTGAAAGAGTAAACAATATCTGCCCGATCCCCTCGTTCAACACCCTCGACCCAGTCCTTTTTCCCCCAGCCCATAGCTTCAAAAACCCTTTCGTCTTTTTTTACCATGAACTTGCCGTGCTTTCCTTTGAGAACCTGCGGCCTGGAAGCCATGCAGATTTTCTCCGATAAAAACACAGGCCTGGGATTTCCGGCTCCATAGGGCTTGATCAGGTCGATCTCTTCTAAAAAAGAATCTGTTATTTCTCTAAAACCAATTTTTGCGTCTATTTTGATTTTTCTTTTCAGATCCGTATCATTAATTTCTGAATCGGCATAATCGTTTGTTTCCCTTCTGAATTCATCAAAATGGCTTCGGAGTATCTCGCATCCGACAGCCAAGGGATGCCCTCCGTAACTCGTACAAAGATGACTGCTGTTCCTCAGGCAGTTAATAAGAGAAAACTCTTTAATGCTTCTCCCTGAGCCGAACGCCTTTCCGTTTTTATAAGAAAACAGCAGCACCGGCCTGTGGTACATATCTTTTAACCTGGAGGCGACAATGCCTATGACCCCTCTATGCCACTCCTCGCTTCCCAAAATGAGCATCTTGTATCTTTTGTCCAGATTGTTCTTTTCTATTTTTTCTACTGCCTGGTTAAATATATCCACCTCAGATTTCTGCCGTAATGAGTTCAATTTATTCAGATACAGAGCTATGTCTTCACTTTCTTTTTTATCCCTGACCCGAAAAAGGTCTACGGAAAGGTCTACCCTGCCCAACCTTCCTGCCGCATTGAGCCTTGGAGCGATCCTAAATCCCACATCTCCTGCAGTTACGTCTCTGCACTCAATCCCGCAGATGGAAAGTAAATTCTTCAGCCCCATATTGGATACGTCTCTCAAGCCTTCAAGACCGTATTTGACGAAAATCCTGTTTTCACCTCTTAATCTGACCACATCAGCAATGGTGCCAATCGAAACGAGCTTCAGGTAATGAGAAAGAACAGAGCCTTTTTTCCTCCTTTCCATAAGCGCCTGGATCAGTTTGAAAATCACGCCTATGCCTGCCAGGTCTTTATCAGGATAGGAAGAACGGCTTAAAGCAGGATTGAGAACAGCCACGGCTTTAGGGATATCCGGTCCGGGCTGATGATGATCCGTAATGATCACATCCACACCATGAGCTCTTGCTTTCTCCGTAAAATCAACGGCTTTTATTCCGCAGTCCACACTGACCATTAGTTTTACTTTGCGTTCCAGCATCATCTTCATGTGCTTGTCTTTAATACCGTATCCGTCCTCTAACCTATCTGGTATAAAATAATCGATACAGCCCCCTAAGGACTCGATCGCTTTCATAAAAACCACCACAGAAAGGATCCCATCCACATCATAGTCCCCGAAAACAAGGATTTTCTGCTTATCCCTTACTGCCTTTTCAATCCTGGAGACAGCTTCTTCCATCCCATCCATTTGATAAGGATCATTCAAGTCGCTGAGATCGGAAAAGAGAAATTTTTGGGCCTCCTCTTTTGTTGTGATGCCTCTATTAAAAAGAATCTGAGCAGTTTCTAAGGAGAGTCCCAGTTCTGAAGCCAGAATAGGCACCCTTTTATCAGGCTCGGGCAGCAGCCATATGTTCTCATCCATTAAATTTAAATTTAACATAGTTAGCGCTCAAACTCCAAAGATTATTAACCAAAGCCGCTTCATTTTAAAACCAAACACGGTTTGCGCGCATTGACAATGATGGGCATGAAAAATATAATTCATTCTATATCATGGCTCTATTAAAGGACAAACTTTCCCGGACAAGGAAAATATTTAACGATAAAATCAAAGAAGCCTTTAAATCTCCGAAGAAAAGAGAAGATATCCTGAATGACCTTATGGAATCCCTTCTTCTTACCGATTTCGGGATAGCTGCTTCTGAAAAAATCATTTCCAATCTCAAAGAAAAAAGTAAAAAAACGGACTCCTTTCCAGCTGTCAAGCAGCTTTTAGCGGATGAGATAAACGGGATATTCTCAAAATTTTCTTCAAAGCTAAACACAAACCCCAGCGGTACCGTTGTCATGTTTGTTGGAACAAACGGAGGAGGCAAAACCACATCCCTCGCCAAAACTGCCTATCATTTCAAAAAAAAGGGAGAAAAAGTGCTCATGGTGGCAGCAGATACCTTCAGGGCCGCTGCCCAGGAACAGCTCTCTGAATGGGGGAAAAAACTAAATATTCCGGTCATAAAAAGCTCCTATGGCTCCGACCCCGCAGCCGTAACCTATGACGCTATTCAATCTTTTAAAGCCAAACAGTATCAAATACTCCTTATAGATACAGCCGGCCGTCTGCACACCAATATTAACCTTATGAGCGAACTGGAAAAAATCAAGAAAATCATTGCAAGAGAAATCCAAGGCGCCCCGCATGAAGTTCTTCTGGTACTTGACGCAAGCATCGGGCAAAATGCCCTCCATCAGGCAAAAGAATTTTCAAAATTTTCCGGATTGACAGGGATCTTTTTATCCAAGCTTGACGGAACAGCTAAGGGGGGAAGTGTGATAAGCATAGTCGATGAACTGGATCTTCCCATAAAGCTCATAGGCATAGGAGAGAATGAAAAGGATATGCTTGAATTTTCTCCTCAAGAATTCACACAGGCTCTTTTATCATGAATGTTCATAAAGATATATCCTACCTTCAAATGTGCTATGCTCTTGCTGAAAAAGCCTTCGGCTGGACGAGCCCGAACCCTTATGTGGGGGCCGTGATAGTAAAAAATGGAGTCATTATCGGTCACGGTTATCATGAAAGACCTGGAAAAGCTCATGCCGAAGCCGTGGCCCTGGCAAAAGCAGGCTCCAGAGCCAATAAGGCAACGGCTTATATTAATCTGGAGCCCTGTGTGCACTGGGGGAGAACGCCTCCGTGTATTGATAAAATCATCAGTGCCCAGCTCAAGAGAATAGTCGTCTCATCCATAGACCCTAATCCGCTAGTCAACGGAAAAGGAATAGAAATGATGAAACAGGCAGGTATCCAGGTCTCCTTAGGCCTTCTTGAAGAGAAAAACAAACGAATCAATGAAGCTTATATAAAATATATCCAGTATGAAATACCTTTCATAACCCTAAAAACAGCACTGAGCCTAGACGGAAAAACAGCCACAAAAACATATGCATCAAAATGGATTTCATCTTCCCAAACAAGAAAATACATGCACCTAATAAGAGGGGAGCATGATGCCATAATGGTAGGGATAAACACAATATTGAAAGATGACCCCAGATTGACAGTAAGGCATCCGGCATGGGCCGGAAAAACCATTACCAGGGTCATTCTGGACTCAAACCTCCGCATTCCGCTTCAGTCCAAGGTACTTAAGACCTTGTCAAAAGGAGAAGTGGTCATTTTTACACTCAAGACATCCCCTCTAGAAAAAAAAGACGCTTTACAAAAAAAAGGAGTAAAGGTCATACCCATTGTCCCAAAAAACAACAAAATAGATATAAAGAAAGCGCTTGCCTGGCTGGGAAAGAACCAGATATCCAGTGTGCTTGTTGAAGGAGGAGCTGAGCTCCATACACATATGCTTGAATCCAAAACCGCAGATAAAATGATTATTTCCGTGTCTCCAAAATTAATAGGAGGCAAAGGCGCCCCTTGTTTTTATCAGGGAAAAGGAGCAGAGACCATAAAAAAATCTTTGAAACTGAAAAAAATGAATACATTTAAGATAGGGGATGATATCATTATTCAAGGATATTTATGATGTTTACAGGAATCATAAGGCATACAGGCCGATTCAAAGCTTACACCCTGGGGAAACAGGAGATGGCCATAGAAGCTCCCACTTTGGCCTCTGATATAAAAATCGGCGGCAGCCTCTCTGTTAACGGCGTCTGTCTAAGCCTCATCAAAAAGAAAAAAGGCTTGCTCTATTTTAATCTATCACCGGAAACCCTGACAAAAACCACATTAGGCTCTTTGCGCAGAGATGACCTTTTGAACCTGGAGGCTCCCCTGACCCTGTCGGATCCTCTCAGCGGTCATTTAGTAACCGGCCACGTTGACGAAAAAGGGAAAGTCATTAAAATCGAAACAAGACAGAAAGGAAAAAGAATCACTATAAGATTCCCTCATGAATTAAGCCCCTACTTCATACCCAAAGGTTCAGTTGCCGTAGATGGAGTCAGCCTCACCATATCTTCTGTGAAAAACAACCATATAGAGGTGGAAATCATCCCTATCACCCTGAAGGATACCAACCTGTCGTATTTAAGAACAGGCTGGGAAGTCAATATCGAATGTGACATTATCGGTAAATATGTGTATAATTATTCAGTTAAGAACAAATAAAACACTGAATAAGGACTCCCATACATGCAAAAAAAACCAGCCCTTGCTTCTGTAGAGAAAGCCATAAAAACCATAAAAGAAGGAAAGCTCATCATCATTGTTGATGACGAAGACAGAGAGAACGAAGGAGACCTGACGTGTGCGGCTGAAAAAGTCACTCCGGACATCATTAATTTCATGGCCAAACACGCAAGAGGCCTGATTTGCCTGTCTCTCACCAAGGACAAACTCAGAGAACTTGATCTGCCCCAGATGGTCACATCCAATACCGCTCCCTTTAAGACGGCATTTACTGTCTCAGTCGATGCCAAAGAGGGTATCACCACAGGTATCTCTGCCTATGACAGATCCCGTACTATTCTCAAGGCTGTAGATCCAGGGGCCAAACCTTCCGATCTTGTTCGGCCCGGGCACGTTTTCCCGCTGCAGGCCCAGGAAGGAGGCGTACTGAAAAGAGCGGGACAAACAGAGGCTTCGGTTGATATCGCACGCCTGGCCGGATTGACCCCCGCCGGTGTCATCTGTGAAATAATGAACGAAGACGGTACAATGGCCCGGAGAGAGGAGCTGGAAAAATTCAGTGAGACTTTTGATATCCCGATACTGACCATTGCAGAACTTATCAAATACAGAATGCAGCATGAGATCCACGTGAAAAAAATCGAAGAGGCTGACCTCCCAACAAAATACGGCCATTTTAAGATTATGATATTTGAAGATACCATTCATAACGAACATCACGTTATATTAATAAAAGGGGAAATAAAAAAAGGTGAACCCATCCTTGTCCGGGCCCATTCCCAATGCCTCACAGGAGATACATTTCATTCCAAACGGTGCGACTGCGGCGAACAGCTTCATCTTTCCATGAAAATGATTGAAAAAGAGGGAAAGGGGGTGATTCTCTATATCCTGAATCATGAAGGCCGCGGCATAGGGCTTGTCAATAAAATAAAAGCCTATGCCATTCAAGAAAAAGGAGAAGATACAGTGGAAGCTAACCGCAAGCTCGGATTTAAACCTGACCAGAGAGACTATGGGGTCGGAGCTCAAATACTGGTATCCCTCGGAATCACCAAACTGAAGCTCATCACCAATAACCCGAGAAAATTCGTAGGCCTCTCAGGATACGGACTTGAAATAGTGGAAAGAATCCCGATTGAAATCCCACCTAATGATAGCAACGTCAAGTACCTAAAGACAAAAAAAGAAAAGATGGGCCATCTTCTGGAATTGGTCTAACTCGAAATGATAAATGTAACCGGTCCGTCATTGACCAGATAGACGTCCATCACTGCCCCAAAAATTCCTGTTTCCGTTTTTATGCTTCTCTCCCGGAGTTTATTCACAAAATAATTAAAAAGTTTCTCTGCCTTGTCAGGCCTTTCAGCCCGGTCAAAGCTGGGCCTTCTGCCCTTTCTCACAGAACCGGCAAGAGTGAATTGTGATACGGCCAGAATCTCTCCTCCTGTTTCCCTGAGAGACAGGTTCATTTTCCCCTCACTGTCAGGGAATATTCTCAATCCCGATATCTTCTCTGCCAGATAAAGAGCATCTTTTTCTGTGTCGCCTTTTTCAATCCCGACAAGAAGGCAGAGTCCTTTTTCTATTTCTCCTGTTATCTTTTCCCTTACCCTGACTTGAGCCTTTCTGACTCTTTGCAAGACGATTTTCACTATGACCCCTCGATTTTTTTTATCTTCTTCCTGGATAAAATCAATCTGAAAGCCTTCATCTCTTCGTTATTGAATACAAAACTCAATACCAAATAAACCGCTGCTCCCAGGAAAATAGTGCCTGCTAAAAAGAGCACTTTGTTTAAAAAATTCATATCATAAAAGGAAAAAGAATGAAAAAAAGCCCACACCGAAAATCCCATTACTATGCCTGCTGATACACACTTAAAAGCAGATATCGTGACTTTCTTTTTCTCTACCTTCCCTATCTTTTTTTCCAGCAGATAAAAGAGAGCTATAAAATTAAAAAAGGCTGTTATGGACAGCGCCAGTGCAATCCCTCCTACCCTCATGGGCCCCATCAGGACAACTGATAGAGAGATATAAATGATCATAATAAAAAAAGCAACGATGGCAGGGGTCTTGGTGTCTTTTAAAGAGTAAAAGGCAGGCGATATAATCTTTACTCCCGATATAAAAGGAAGGCTGAAAGAGAAAAACAGGAGACAGGAAGCCGTCATAGCTGTAGACTCGGCATTGAAATGCCCTCTCTGGTACAGAATATGTATAATGGGCCGGCTCAAAACAAACAACCCCACCATTGCCGGAATCGTTACAAAATTTACAGCCCTTAAGGAAAAAGACAGGGTTCTTTTCATTCCAGAATAATCTTTTGAAGCCACCAGATCAGAAAACGTTGGTAAAAGAGCTATGGAAAGAGCAATGGAAAAAAGCCCTAGAGTGAATTCCTGAACTCTTGATGAATAATAAAGAGAGGATACGCTTCCTTCCTCAAGCGTTGAGGCGATCATCCGGCTCAAAGCAAAATTTATCTGATAGATACCCGCACCGAATATTCCGGGAATCATCAACTTGACAACCCTGCGGACTGCCGGATGCTTGAAGGAAAGAGCGGGTTTGAACCGCATACCCTTTTTCCATAAAAAAGGGATCTGGAATCCAAGCTGTGCCGCTCCCCCCGCCACCACGCCTACGGCAAACACAACAGCCGGTTCTTTGCTGCGGACCGCAAACAGGGCTGCAGCTGTAATAATGCAAATATTGAACAAAACAGGCGTTAAAGCCGGCACGAAGAATTTATGAAATGAGTTTAAAATCGCCATGGCCAGAGCAGCGAGGCTTACCAAAAAAATATAGGGGAACATAATTCTTGTGAGAAAGACGGTAAGCGCCATCTTTCCCTGAATATCTTTGAATCCAAAGGCAATGACCTTGACCAGCAGAGGTGAAAAAACAATGCCCAGGACAACCAGGACGGCCATGACAAGAGTCAAGTCGAAAAAGAACACATTGGCAAATCTCCATAATTTTTCTCTTTTCTCTTCCTTTTTAAGTTTGGAAAAAACAGGGATAAATGCTGAGGTCATAGCTCCTTCTGCAGTCAGCCGCCTCAGCAGATTCGGGATGATGTATGCGATTGTGAACGCATCAGCGCCCGTCCCTGTCCCGAGAAAAAAGGCCTGGATTATATCCCTTAAGTACCCAAGGATACGGCTCAATAAAGTAGGGATAGAAACAGCAAACGTTGACCTCAATAATCTGCGGTTGCTTTTATCATCCATTCTTAATATGAGAGCATCCGGCTCCTGCCGCCTCTATTATGAGTTGACATTTTATTACAAATATTCTATCATACACCACCTATTTTCTATAGGAGAAACAAATGGCCCAACATAAATCAGCTGAGAAACACAGGAGACAGAGTCTCCGTAGGCACGCTGCGAACAAGAGAAACAAATCGATTCTCAGAAGACAGATCAAAAAACTAAGGGCTGCTATCGAAAAAAAAGACAAAAAGGAAGCTCTCGATCTTCTGCCTGAAACTTTTTCTCTGATAGACAGGACGGCAAAAAAAGGGGCTATCCATAAAAACACGGCCAGCCGCTATAAATCAAGGCTTAACCAACAGGTAGCGTCCATATCATCAAAATAATCTCTCTTTCCCCGCTCTTCTCTTGCAGTAATCAAAAAGGAATCCATCCATCAGTTCATGAAAAGAAAGCCCCGTTGACTTTATTTTTATGTCAATATCTTTGAGCTGTTCTATATAATGTCTTAAGTCCTGAATGGAAACACGTTCGGCAAAACGAAAAACCTGTTTGAATTTTCTTTGGTACAAACCCCTGTATTTTTCCGGCAAATGGGGTTTTATCTCTTTAAAAATGGATATATTATCTTTATTTCCCTCTTGTATCCGCAATTTTGCAAGTAGTATATCATTAAAAAAACTATGGATTTTGTCCATAATGATGACCGGGTGGATATTCTCTTTCCTTATAAGCTTATCAAGAGTGAGAAGGCTCTTCTGATAATCAGCTTCTTCCAGGCTGTTTATGATCTCCCACTCAATCAAAGGTTTGATCCAACCTGAGACCAGCTCAACATCTTCCAAGCTGATATGCGTCTTCTCCCCAGCAAATGTTACCAGCTTGCTGATTTCATTACTTAACCTTCTGAGGTCATTGCCTGCAAGCTCGACCAGTCTTGAGCAAGCGTATCCGTCAATCTCTTTTCCCTCGCTCCTGACTCTCTCCCTGATCCAGGTGGAAATCCCTTTCCCCTTCAAAGAATTAAGCTCTTTTATCCGGATGTAATCCTTTGGCAGCGACTTAAAAAATTTGAGGAGCGAAGACCCGCCTTTGATTCTCTGATTGAATAGAATGAACAATACGGTCTTTTCAGACGGCGAAGAAAGATAGGCCCTTAACAACTCTTCTTCATTTGAAGAAAGATTCTCTTCTTCTCTGGGTATATTCTGTCTTTTGCGGGATGGAACATCAACCACAATCAGTCTGATCGAAGACAACAGCAGAGGCATTGTCCTTGCTGAATCAATGATATCCGCCCATTTATCGGTTCCCAGCATATATTTCTCTACAACCACCTCCCCCTGGGCCCGACCTGATGAGGCACTCTTTATGTCTTCGATGAACTGCAGTGCAGGATAAACATCCTCCCCGTAAATGAAATAAGCCCTATCCAGTTTATCTATATTGAATATATTTCCTTCTGAAACAGCACGCACTTTTCTAAAAGCCCTCCAGTATCATGATGACAAGGCTCCTTGCAAACATCCCTGAGATCTCTTCTATGGCCTCTGATTCCACGGTTTCGAAATCCACGCCTTCTTCTACTTCATACTCTTTTTTGTAAATGAAATTCGGATTTGAAAAAAATACCCGGTTCTCTACCAAATCCCTTAATGTGATCTTGGCTGCAATAGTGATGGAATATCTGTCTGCTGTCCCGGTTCCTGAAAAGCCTATGGGATCGACCCTGAAAGAAGTGATCTCGCCTATAAGCACTGCATCTGCTGATTCCATATTATCTGTGATCTCAACTTTTCCCCTGGTCACAAGCTCATCTATAACACTCTGTGTGAGCTTCACATCAAGCTCAAAGCGGGAGGTGGCATTTGTAAACATAGGCACCTGTATCTTTTTGATATGAGGGGGAAGAGTGCTTCCTGTGCCGCGCAGATGATACCCGCAGCTGTACAGGAAAGAACACAGTAATAAAAGGACACCATATTTTCTCATGCTCTTATCCCCTTATATGACGATATTCACCAGTTTGTTCTTTATATATATGATTTTCTTTGGCTCCTGATTTCTCATATACTTTTTCACATGCTCCAGAGACAATGCGTGGGACTTTACATCTTCTTCCGGAGTGTTCCTCTCTGATTCAAATTTACCCCTCAGCTTTCCATTCACCTGAACAACAATTGTCACTATATCTTCCCTGATCAAATCAGGCTCATACCCAGGCCATGAAGACAAGACCAGACGGGAGTCATGACCTGTTGACTCCCACAATTCTTCAGAAATATGAGGGGCAAAAGGAGAAAGGAGTTTTAGCAGTGCTTCCATACTTTGCTTCAGTATTTTTCGACCGGAAAGACTTGATTTTAATTGAGGAGCCGCCTTTTTTACTTCATTAAAAAATTCCATTATGGAACTTATGGCTGTGTTTAGATGATACCTATCTCCGATATCTCCTGTTACTTTCTTGATAGTCTGGTGCATCTTTGTTTCAACATTGCCTTTTTCTTCAGAAAACCCATGCCCGTCAATCTGTGCTGTTTCGTGTTTTTCAAATATTTCCAGATTCTCCTGAAAGAAAATCCAAACTCGGTTCAGAAATCTGTAACACCCTTCAATTCCTTTGTCATCCCATGCAAATTCCTTCTCCGGAGGGGCTGCAAACAAAATGAAAAGCCTTACTGTGTCAGCACCATATTTATTGACCATGTCGTCCGGATCAACCACATTCCCTCTTGACTTTGACATGGCGGATCCATCCTTGGTCACCATTCCCTGTGCAAGATAGTGAGGAAAGGGCTCATCAATATCCGTCAGCCCGAAGTCCCGCAAAACCTTACAAAAAAACCGGGCATAAATGAGATGAAGGATCGCGTGTTCGACCCCTCCTACATACAGGTCCACAGGAAGCCAGTATTTCGCCTTCTCAGGCTTAAAAGGAAAATTTTCTTCGCTGGGCGAACAATATCGAAAATAATACCAGGAAGAGTCAAAAAAGGTGTCCATGGTATCTGTTTCACGTCGTGCCTCTCCATTACATAGAGGACACTTTGTCTTAACAAATTCATCAGATCTCTCTAACGGTGAGCCTTCTTCTCCTTTAAATTCAACTTCAGAAGGCAAAGTCACAGGCAGGTCTTTATACGGGACCTTCGTTATACCGCATTTTTTACAGTAAATTATGGGAATAGGTGTCCCCCAATAACGCTGGCGGGAAATCCCCCAATCCCTGAGCCTGTACAACACCATCTCTTTTCCCAGCCCTTTATTTTGTAAGTACTTTATCATCTCGGAAATTGCCTGCTGCGAGGTCATTCCATCATAATTTCCTGAATTCACCAATTTTCCGTACTCAGTAAAAACACCGTTTGTGTCACAGTGCTGAGCCCCTTCCGCCGGCACAATGACCTCCTTTACAGGAAGGGAATATTTCTCCGCAAACTGAAAATCTCTCTCATCATGGGCCGGGACCGCCATGATGGCTCCGGTCCCGTATTCCATCAACACGTAATTGGCTATCCAAATCTGGATAGGTTCATTTGTAAAGGGATTGACAGCTGTTTTCCCGGAAAAGATCCCTTCTTTCTCATCATCCAAAACCTCTTCACCAAGACGCTGCCGGTTTCTTTGTTTCTCGATCCATCGGCGTTTGTCACCTTCATTTTCCGAGCCCTTTATTAATTCCGAACATAACGGATGTTCAAGAGAAAGCACCAAAAAAGTAGCCCCGTAGACTGTATCGATCCTGGTTGTAAATGTCTCAATGGAGATATCAGAACCAGATACTTTAAAAAACAACTGAGCTCCTTTGCTTTTTCCGATCCAATTTCTCTGCATAGTGACCGCATTTTGGGGCCATTTGCTGAGTTGTTTATGTCCTGTAAGAAGTTCATCAGCATATTTTGTGATCCTTAAAAACCATTGTTCCATGTGTTTCTGTTCAACCTGCGCATCACATCTCCAGCATTTCCCGCTGATCACCTGTTCATTCGCCAGGACTGTCTGGCACTCAGGGCACCAGTTAACAGAACTCTTCTTGCGAAAAGCCAAACCTCTCTCAAACATTTTCAGGAAAATCCACTGGTTCCATTTATAATATTCGGGAAGACAGGTATTGATTTCTCTAGACCAATCATAGCTGAATCCCAGCCTCTTCAGCTGGCTCTTCATATGAGCTATGTTACCCAGGGTCCATTCTCTTGGGTGAATGCCCTCTTTTATAGCCGCATTTTCCGCCGGCATTCCAAAAGCGTCCCAACCGATAGGATGAAGCACATTGTATCCGTTCATGATCTTGTAACGGGAAATGACATCTAAAATAGAAAAATTCCTTACATGTCCCATATGGATGCGTCCGGACGGGTAGGGATACATCTCCAGTGTGTAATATTTCGGCTTCTCCGCATCCTCTGCTGCTTTAAAACTCTTTTCCTTTTCCCATATATCCTGCCATTTCTTTTCAATTTTTCTAAAGTCGTATTTTTCACTCATGTCCTCTATCCTATGTCCATCCGTCTCTATTGGCCTGACCTTTTCAGGCTTGCTGATGAAGAGATACTGGAGCGTTCGCTCTCAAGCTCCAGACTAGAAATACAATCATAAATATTAGGAGTATACCCCTCAAAAGTCAAGAATTAGGGCCCAAAGAATATTTACAGCCGAAATTCCTCTGTTTTTCCTTCTATTTGTATAGAATTTTTTGAATTTTATCTATGCAAAGTTCATTATCTATCTTTTTTATAACAACCTGCATCTGTCCCGGCTCACCTGATTCGACAGCAGCCTCCCACTCTTCAAGTAAAGGGGAATCAATAAATTCGTGGTCTTTGTTGATGAGAACCTTTATTCCTTTAAGGGCTTTCCATTGAGTGTACATAATCAAAAAAAGAACATAAAAAAAGATGTTCGGGCCTGGAAGGAAGGCCATAAGACCACTGATGGGAAGAAGAAGAGTCTCGATGATGAGAAGTAAAATGTGCTTTGACCTCTGTTTAAAAAGAAAAAATATGAACTTTTTTTTTATTCTGCTCTTTTTTTTACTCCCTGCATAGTGTATTTTGATCCTGAATTCTTTTAATTTCACAGCTCTTTCAAAAGCTTGTTCCTGGCTTAATATCTTTTGGGGAAGAAGCATGAGTCTCTTTTTAGCTTCTTCCCACCTCTTCCTGAGTTTTGTGAAATTTACCTGTATCTCATGAACGGGCTGGGATAAAAAAAATCTGTAATTTTTCTTATAATCTTTGACGAAGTAGTAATCCATTTTTCCGTTAATCCAAGATTATAACCTCTCTTTCTATATTTTTCTATCATATCTTACCCATTATTATTTTGTCCGGACAAAACCAAAGCCAAAGCCATACCAACCTTAAACATCATGAAATTCATGTGTGGACCTGGCGAAATTGAACAATTAGCCTTCTAAGAGAACAGATTTAATCCTGGTTTGATTGACAAAGAAGTCATTTTATTTTATCTTTAAGAAAATGTCGCTGACCTTAAACCAGTTTCTGTTTTTAGTCTTAACTTTCTCTGCAGTTGTGGCTGTAACCTTTTTTGTCATTTTCATCATGCAGCTGAGGAAAACAGCCAAGGAAACCACTTTGACCATACTGGAGATCCGCTCGCTCGCAAAAAACTTGAATGACACCACTCTTAAAATAAATTCTCAAGCCGATGACCTGCAGGACGTTCTTGAAGCGACAAAAAAAACGGCCGTAGGCCTGTCAGAAGCAGCCTGGTTTATGACCACCAAGGTAATCAGGCCCGGCTCAAAATATTGGCCTCTCATCTATCCCCTAATAAGGTTTGGCTGGAGGCAGCTAAAAAGAAAGAAAAAGGAGGGAAAGAATGGAAGATAAAAGATCAAGCGCTGTTGAAATCACTTTGTCTTTTTTATTAGGGACTGCTACCGGGTTCATATTAGGAGTTCTGTTTGCTCCTGCTGAGGGCAAAGAAACAAGAAGAAAAATAATAGAGCAGGCTGAACGGACCGGAGAAATAGCCAGAGACAAATACGAAAAATTCAGTAAAGAAGCTGAGAAGAGTATCCAAAAAGCAAAAGCAAAATCAAAAGAGGGTATAGAAGCCATAAAAGAATTTGTTGACAAAAAAAAGCAGGAAATGAGCAAGAAATCAGAAGAAATGGCAGAGGAGACCAAAGGAGAAAAATAGACGGTTCAAATTAACTGATAATTTCGCTTATTATTTTCCCACACATAAAAATTCTTAGAAGAGAGATTTATTTATGTCAAAAACAACCATAAAGAAAATCAAATCAAGGGAGATTCTGGATTCCAGGGGGAATCCAACGGTCAGCACAAAAGTGATCCTTGAATCCGGCGTTTCAGGAAAAGCTTCTGTCCCTTCAGGAGCCTCCACAGGAAAACGCGAAGCTCTGGAACTCAGAGACAATGACCCAAAAAGATACCTAAAAAAAGGAGTTTTAAAAGCAGTTGCCAATGTGGAAAAAATCATCGCACCGCAAATCATAGGTCTTGACAGCATAGAACAGGAAAAAATAGATAAGACGCTCATAGAGATAGACGGGACTCCGTCTAAGAAAAATCTGGGAGCCAATGCCATACTTTCTGTATCCATGGCTGCTGCGGCTGCATCAGCGAATGCTCTGGGCCTTGAACTCTTTGAGTATTTGGAAACGAAAGGAAGCTATCAACTTCCTGTTCCTCTTATAAACATACTCAATGGAGGCTCTCACTCAGACAATAACGTGGATATCCAGGAATTCATGATCGCTCCCATCAATTGTCCCAATTTTACAGAGGCGATCAGAATGGCGGCAGAAGTCTTTCACAATCTGAAAAATAACCTCAAAAAGAATGGCTACAGCACCTCTGTGGGGGACGAAGGAGGTTTTGCGCCTAACCTTAAATCAAATGAAGAGGCCCTGGAACTGATATTTGAAAGCATTCAAAGCGCCGGTTATCAACCGGGAAGTGATATTTTCATGGCATTAGATGCAGCGGCTTCAGAATTTTATGAAGACGGTCACTATGTGTTCAAAAAATCCGACGGCTCAATAAAAGATGCCCAGGCAATGAACGACTTTTACAGGGAGATCATAAAAAACTATCCCATAATATCCATTGAGGATGGATTTGCAGAAGATGACTGGCCAGGGTGGGAGAAAATGAGCCGCGAGTTCAGCAAAAAGATCCAGCTTGTGGGCGACGATATCTTTGTGACAAATCTAAGCATACTGAAACAGGGGATAAAAAAGGGAATAGGGAATTCAATACTGATCAAGCTGAACCAGATCGGAACCCTCACAGAGACCATCGATACGGTTAAATACGCCCAGAAAAAAGGTTATTCCTGTGTCATATCACACAGGTCTGGAGAAACCTCGGATACATTTATCGCTGACCTAAGTGTCGCTCTCAACACAGGGCAAATAAAAACAGGTTCTGTAAGCAGGGGAGAAAGGACCGCTAAATACAACAGGCTTATGGAAATCGAAGAGATCCTCGGCCAAAAGGGTTCCTATACAGGCAAAAACGCTTTTTCAAAATATATCTTCTGAGCATGGCGGACGATAGAGAGAAAAAACACACAACCTCCTCATCCCTTGAGCTGAAACGCATCTATACAAAAAAGGATATTGACTCACCTGATTTCCAAAAGAATCTGGGGAATTCAGGAGAATATCCCTTTACCAGAGGCGTCTACCCTGATATGTACAGAGGGAAGCTGTGGACAATGCGGCAATATGCCGGCTTTGGAACAGCTCGAGAATCAAACAAACGGTATCGATTCCTTCTTTCAAAAGGCCAGAGCGGGCTGAGCGTGGCCTTTGACCTTCCCACTCAGTTAGGTCTGGATTCAGACCATCCTCAATCATGCGGAGAAGTCGGAAAAGTCGGGGTTGCCATTGATTCCCTTCAGGACATGAAAATACTTTTTGAAAAAATTCCTCTGCAAAAAGTATCTGTATCCATGACCATAAACTCAACCGCTGCTGTGATTCTGGCTTTATATTTGGTTCTGGCTGAATCAAAAGGGATCTCCGGCTCACAGCTCACCGGAACCATACAAAACGATATCCTTAAAGAATTTATAGCAAGGGGGACCTATATATTCCCTCCTCGTGCCTCCATGAAAATCATCAATGATATAATCAGTTTTTGTCATAAGCACATGCCCCGCTGGAATACCATGAGCATAAGCGGCTATCATATAAGAGAAGCGGGAGCCACAGCCGTCCAGGAACTGGCTTTTACGCTTGCCAATGCCATAACCTATGTCCAGGCAGCTCTTGATTCCGGCCTGGATGCTGATACATTTGCCCCACGGCTTTCTTTTTTCCTGGCCGCTCATAATAACTTATTTGAAGAAATCGCAAAATTCCGGGCTGCCAGGCGGCTCTGGGCCAAGATAATGAGGGGCCGATTCAAGGCCAAAAATCCAAAATCCTGGAAATTCAGATTCCATACACAAACAAGCGGGGCCGCTCTTACAGCCCAGGAACCGGAAAACAATGTGATAAGAGTCACCCTTCAAGCGCTCTCCTCCATTCTGGGCGGAACCCAATCCCTGCATACGAATTCAAGAGACGAAGCCCTGGCGCTTCCCACTGAAGAATCGGTCAGGATTGCCCTCAGAACACAGCAGATCATAGCGTATGAAACCGGTGTGCCTGATGTGGTTGACCCTTTAGGCGGTTCTTACCTTATCGAAAGCCTCACAGATCGGATTGAAGAAGAAGTCAATAAATATCTCACAAAAATCGAAGACATGGGCGGTATGCTCACAGCCATCGAACAAGGCTTCATTCAAAAGGAAATCCAGGAAAGCGCATACACCTACCAGAAACAGCTTGAAACCCATCAAAAAGAAATAATCGGAATCAATAAGTTTGTTTCCAAGGAAAGCAGGCCGCCATTTGAAATCTACCATCCTCCCAAAGAAATAGAAGAAAACCAGATAAAACAGCTCAAACAAATAAAACGCCTGAGATCGGAGAAAAGACTGAAATCAAGTCTTAATTCCTTAAAACAGGCCTCTCAATCCGATAAGAATCTGATGCCCTTTATATATGACTGTGTCAAAGAAATGGCAACTATCGGAGAAATCACATCCGTACTCAAAGAAACCTACGGGACCTACAGAGAAAATCTGATTTTCTGATTTAAAACAAATAACCTGTTATCTTTCATTGACAAGAGAAAGCAGTGATTTTAATATAACAATATGCCAGGTTTCGGATGGAAGAAAGGTCTTTTTATCATATTCATTGTTCTGCTCTTTTCTTCTCCGGCTTTTTCCGTGGATAAAGCGACCGCGCTTCGGATAGCCAATTTAATTGAAAAACACAAACAGGAAATCATAGATATACGAAGATTTATTCATATGAATCCGGAATTAGGCAACAGAGAGTTCGAGACTTCAAAACTCGTCTCTTCAAAACTTCTTTCCCTCGATATGGAAGTCAGGTCAGAAACAGCAAAAACAGGAGTAGTCGGTCTGCTGAGGGGCAAACATGATGGCATCACCATAGGTTTTCGTGCTGACATGGATGCCCTTCCTATTGAAGAACAGACAGGACTTGCGTATGCGTCTCTGAACAAAGGTGTCATGCACGCCTGCGGCCATGATATACATACCTCCATTGCACTCGGGTCAGCTATTGTCTTGAATGAGATGAGAGACATGATTAAAGGGAATATCAAATTCATTTTCCAGCCGGCCGAGGAAGGGGCGCCTTCCGGAGAGGGAGGAGGGGCTTCTTCAATGATAAAACAGGGCGTGCTGAAAAATCCTCCGGTAAGCGCTATCATAGGCATGCATGTATGGCCGGAGGCAGAAACAGGCGAAGTGCTTATTTCCCCGGGCACTATATTTGCAGGTTTGGATACATTTGAAATCACCATCATGGAAAAAAGCTCCCACGGGGCACAGCCGCCTAAAGAGATTGACACCGTATATATAGCTTCTCAAGTGGTGGTCTCCATTTATTCCATGGCCAGCAGGACCCTGGACCCTGTTAATTCCGCTGTTGTGACCATAGGAAAAATATCAGGAGGATCCCGGCCTAATATCACTGCCGATGAAGTCACCATGGAAGGAACCGTAAGGACATTAAACCAGGAAACCCAAGAAAAAATAAAACAACTGATAGAAAGGATAGTGATCAGCAACACCCAGCCTTTTGGCGCCTCTTATTCCTATAACTACCTCAAGGGCACGTCACCCCTTTATAATCATCCTGACCTAACAGCTATTTTAAGGCCGTCTCTGGTGAATGCGGTTGGACAAAACAATGTCCGTTCCTTTCCTCCCCAGATGTTTACCGAAGACTTCTCAGAATATTCCGAAAGACTCCCGGGCTTCTATTTTCTTCTGGGCGTAAAACCTGCGTGGAAAAATTCGGTTCACCCCCTGCACAGCTCCCAATTCAATCCCGATGAAAACTGTATTCCCATAGGGATAAAAGTCCTGTGCCACCTTCTTTTAGACTGTCTTGACTATCAGGCACAATTTGAGAACCATAACAAGTAATGGCTTTTCCTTTTCTTTTTATCGCCCTGTCTTTTACATCAGGAATATTTCTGTCATCCTTTCTCAGCATCCCTCTTCCGATGCTGCTTATACTTCTTTTCATAAGCCTTTTGTCAGCCTGGGCCCATTTGATCTCATTAAGAAAAGCCAAGTCCGCATTAGTATTTTTACTTACAAGCACCTTCCTCCTGGGCGCATCCCTGTACACTCATTCAAACAATACCTACAAAAAAAACCCTCTGTGCTCTTTCAAGGAAGAATCATATGTAGACATTAAGGGGATACTATATAAATCTCCCTCTTTTTCCGTGGACAGGGACTTTCTCTATGTAAAAACAAAAGAAATCTCCTATGGAAACAAAACAGAAAAAATAAAAGGGAATGTGCAAATATCTCTTCCTAAAAGTCAATATTCAGAGATTCTCCATAAGCTTCTGGTCCATGACCAAGTAGAAATCTCTGCAAAATTATCCGATTCTCCCGGATTTAGAAACTTCGGATATTCCCGGTCAAACACATATCTTAAATTCAGGAAAATACACAAAACAGGTTTTTCAAAATCCCCTTTACTCGTCAATAAAACAGCCTCAGGCAGTGAGTTCTCCCTTATTCGCATTTTTTCTCGACTCCGCCAGAAACTACAAAAAAAAATCGATGGATCTTTCCCCGGAGAAAACCAAGGTGAGGTCTCTCCTTCCGGTGCGGTATTGGAAGCTCTGCTTCTTGGAGAGAGAGGCAGGATGAGCGAATCTATCACCCGCTCGCTTCAGGACTCAGGCCTGTATCATCTTTTCGCCATATCCGGAGCCCACATAGCTATCATATCCTTCCTTATATTTTCTTTTCTTAAGGTCCTGAAAATGCCTGAAAGGACGTCTTATATCATTCTCCTTTTCATTCTTGTTTTCTATGCCATGCTTGTGGAGGGCCGCCCGTCCATAATACGCGCTGCAGTCATGACCATGACTTTTCTCATAGGAAAGTTGATCTGGAAAGATACGAATTTATTAAACACACTGTCTTTGAGCGCGTTTGTCCTGCTTCTGTTTAATCCGTTCCATCTCTTTTCACTGGGATTCCAGATGACTTTTGCTGCTACTTTATCTATTATTCTCTTCTTCCCCCTTATTGTCAGGTATATGCCCAAACTTCCCCTGAATATAAGCGACATACTGGTTCTCTCGTTCACAGCTCAATTGGGAATACTTCCCATCACCGCATACGCCTTCAACCGGATTGCCTTTGCCCCGCTTATCCTCAACCTTATAGCGCTTCCATTGATATCCCTAATCATGGCAACAGGATATCTATTTGTCCCCATAGCCTTCATCAGCTCTGTCATCGCCCGGTTTCCAGTAAGGCTCCTTGATCTGCTGATCACTGTTCTCATAAACATCTCCGATTTTGCTTCCAACATAGATTTTCTGTCATACAGAATCCCCACTCCGCATATCTTAACTGTCTCCGGATATTATCTTTTTCTTCTTGCTTTCCTTGCTCCCAAAAAAATAAAAAGACAGAAAATTTTGGTATCTGCTCTGTTTTTCTTTTTTTTCATCACTCTTATCACCCATCCGTTTCCATCAAGATCGAAACACCTGAGGATGACTGTTATGGATGTCGGAAACGGAGATTCCATTCTGATCGAGTTCCCGGGCAATAAAAAGATGCTTATCGACGGCGGAGGGTCTGCCTTTGGAGGCTATGACATCGGTGAAAGGGTCGTATCTCCCGTTCTCTGGAATAAAGGGATCAAAAAAATAGATTATCTGGTTCTTACCCATTCCCATCCTGACCATCTCTACGGCCTGTTCTCGGTTGTTGAAAATTTCAGAATCAAAGAATTTTGGGAATCCATATCGCCCCCCGAAGACAAGGCTTACCGGGCTTTTAAAAACAGCCTGAGCCCAAAGACAATAAAAAAAGAACTATTCAGGGGCACATCCTTGCAAATAGGAAAAGCAAACGTAAAAATACTCTATCCTGAAAAACCGGAGAATCCGCCTGTTTTGGTCCATAATAACCAGTCACTGGTCATGATGATCCGCTTCCGCGGCGCCTCATTTCTCTTGACCGGGGATGCGGAATACCAAGCGGAACAGGATATCTTATCTTGTTACCATGATATCAAATGCCAGGTGCTGAAATGCCCCCATCATGGGAGCGGCTCCTCCAGTACGGAGAGTTTCATAAAGGCTGTCTCCCCGGAAATCGTTGTGATCTCAGTGGGAAGAGACAACCTCTACGGGCTTCCTGACAGGGATGTCATACGCCGATATGAAAAAATAGGGTCCGAAATCTACAGGACAGACCTTCATGGAGCTGTAGAGATTATTTTTGATGGAGAAAACATCTCAGCCCATACAGCCGTTAATGATAGAAAAACGGATTATCTGAAATAGATAAAAGAGATCTTTACTCCCAGTTCCCGCTCATCTGTAGATTCAGGAAATAACTGGGAAGGAACGAAGGTCTTATCTGTAGCTATGGTTAAATAAAAATCATCATCTTCCCCGAGTTTCTCTTTGTTAACAGTATATGTCTTTTCAAAAACTGCGTGTTCAGGGACAAATTCATCCAGAATGGTATCATTGATCATAAATGTCACTTTCTGTCCCTCGACCGCACTTTTGTTCACTTCTCCTCTTATGATAAGCAGGGCATCCCGATGAGGGTTATCAATGATACATTTGGCTTGTTTGGCTGTCCATCTCCAATTCTTGAAATGATAGTCCCTGTTCATTTCAAGCCCATACCAGCCGTCCATATAGATGACTTGAGGAGCATCCAGCGGAGGCGGCGTCACTTTTAGTTTACGATTGAGGATCATCTGTTCGGATTCTCCCGTCTTATCATAAGGAGAATAAAATCCGACAGAAAGATTCAGGGTCTCTTCCCCTTTGAAGTCCGGATCAAATTCATCTATAAAAACAGGGATATAGATCCTTTGAGTGAATTTATATTCTTTTTCAGGTTCCCATTTGGAAGTCGGGATTTCAGGAAAATAATCTGCTTGAAAAAGAAGATTATCCCCATGCCAGAAATGGACAAATACGTTATAGTCCCTTCTCATCCCCTCAAATTCACTGTTCGTTGCCCATAGAAATGTCATGTCAGTAACCAGGTTATCCGTTAGTGTCTCTTCTGAAAAAGTCACATCAAGGTCGACACCTTTTATGGCTGATTTCTGCTTGCAGTTGTGAGATACAAATACCAGCATTAGTATTAATCCGAGAATATATAGCTTTTTCCGCATGGCCAGCCTCCTTTATTAAAATATGCATAATTATAAAGAAACAAGATTTCAATGTAAAGACATCCCGCATCTCTATATCAATAATATTTGCCATCATACAGCCAAATGTTATATATTCCAGAATAAATGAAATCAATCCTCTGCTTCCTGTCTCTCTTTTACAGAGCTGGCTCAAGATACATGAGATTTCTGTATGAAAAAAACATAAAGAAACAGCAGTCTGTTCCCATCCCTGTCATCAGTATAGGAAACATCACATTCGGAGGCTCGGAAAAAACACCCCTATCCATAAAGCTCATCAAGATTCTTCTGGAAAAAGGTTTTAAACCCGCTTATATCTCCCGCGGTTACAAAGGAAAATGGGAAAAGCGGGGAGGCACAGTTCTGCCGGAGCACAATCAAGTCCCGTATTGGAAGACCACAGGAGACGAACCTTATATGACAGCACGGAATGTTCCGGAAGCAGGAATCTTTCTGGGGAAAAACCGCATCGCATCATGCCTAAATGCAGACAAAAAAGGATATGGCGTAGCTGTTCTGGATGACGGGTTTCAATACTATCCGCTTAAGAAAGACCTGGATATTGTCCTTCACGATATATCAAAGAAACCGCTGCTTCGCGAATCCCTTTCTGCGCTTAATAAAGCCCATATAGTTTTGCTTAAAAAAAATTCTCCGGAAGATAAAAAAGCCAGGCTTAAATCAAGACTGCAAGGAATATCTGTCCATGAATATTCTGTATCCCCAAAAGGATTCGTAAAAATAGGGACAAACCAGCTCCTTGCCGCAGACGTGTTCAAACAGAAAAAAATACTGGCATTTTGCGGTATAGCCCGGCCCGAAAGATTTAAAAAAACACTTGAGGAAATGGGGATAAGACCTGCTGCCTTCCTTAAATTTCCAGATCACTATGACTACCCCTTAACAGCCATGAACAAAATAATGGAAAAACACAGCTCACTCAAAACTGACATTTTGGTCACGACTGAAAAAGACTCAGTCAAACTTGAGGGGGAAAACCGCTTCAAAAACATGCCCGTGTATTACGTAAAAATCGATCTCGATATAGAGCAAGGATTTTTCGACCGGATTTTTTCCAGCATTAACTTACAAAAACAATGAACGCTTCTTTAAAACACAAACTTGAATATTCAATGTTCTGCGGCGCAAAGGCCGTTCTGGAAATCTTCCCTCGAAAGGCAGTGTTTCTCATGGGCCCTATCCTGGGATTTCTCCTGTTTGTTCTGGATAAAAAACACAGGCGCTTAGCCTATTCCAACCTAACAACAGCCTTCGGAAACAAACTCTCCCACAGTACCAAAAAAAAGATAATCAAAGCCTCTTTTGCCCATTTCTGTCAGGTCTTCCTTGACTTCATACGAATATCCGGTCTTAAATCTGAACAAAAAGACAAATTGATTTCAGCAGAAGGGGAAGAAATTCTTGAAAATCATCTGGGCCGAAAAAAAGGAGTCCTTGTTTTTACCGCGCATTTCGGTCTCTGGGAGATCGCAGCTCATATATTATCCAAATATGAAAAACTCAATGTCATAGCCAGGCCCCTGGACAATCCCCTTCTAGAAAAAGAACTCTCTCGCATGAGATCCAATGTGGGGTCTCATGTGATTTACAAAAAAAATGCGGCCAGACATGCCCTCAGAGCCCTTCGCAGAAATGAGATCGTTGCTGTGCTTATTGACCAGAATGTTTTGAGAAGAGAAGGTGTGTTTATTCAATTTTTTGGGGAAAAAGCCTCTACCACTCCCTCTTTGGCTACATTTTTTCTGAGAACAGGAGCTCCCATAATACCTATATTTTGCTGTCCCTCTGCAAAACACAGCTATCATCTGAAAATAATGGAGCCGCCTCATTTGAGGTTGACAGGGGATGTCCACAAAGACGTGAAACACATCACACAGACCTGCACGGATATCATAGAAAAAGAAATACAAAAGCAGCCCTATCTGTGGTTATGGTTTCATGACCGCTGGAGAAGCCGCCCGTTAGATGAAGAAGAAGGTGCGGACGAACTCCCACCGGATTTTTAATGTTTGAACTTTTTCGGCAAGTGTACTATTCTTTATATTCGTGACAGAATCAAACAGATGAGATCATATAACAGAAAGGCAGACCAGTTAAGACCGTTAAAATTCAAACCGGATCTGCTTGATTATTCAGACGGCTCCGTTCAGATAGAACTGGGAAAAACAAAAGTCATTGCATCGGCCACCATAGAAGAAAATGTCCCTCTTTTTCTCAAAGGGAAAGGTTTGGGATGGATCACTGCTGAATATTCCATGCTGCCCTGTTCGACCGAGATAAGGACCAGAAGAGAAAGAGGCGCAAGAATATCGGGAAGAACCAAGGAAATCCAGAGGCTCATAGGGCGCTCGTTGAGAGCTGTGACCGACCTGAAAACTCTGGGGGAAAGAACCATCATCATCGACTGTGATGTGATACAGGCAGACGGAGGCACCAGGACCGCCTCTGTTACAGCAGGGTGTATTTCCCTTGCTCTCGCACTCAAAAAACTTCTGGATGAAAACCAGATCAAACAAATGCCTCTGAAAAACCTGGCCGGAGCCGTAAGCGTTGGTATTGTAAACGAAGAATGCCTTTTAGACCTTGACTATATAGAAGACTCAAACGCATCCATAGATATGAATGTCATCGGGACTGATACTGGTCATTTTGTTGAAATACAGGCATCTGCTGAAAAATCTCCCTTTGCTAAGGAAAAATTCCATGAACTCCTTGATATGGCTGAAAAAGGAATAACAGAAATCGTTCAGTCACAAAAACAAATCCTCAAAAACAAAAGCCCCCTCTTCATTGCCTACAACCACAAGGAATAAATATGAACAGAATACTGGTTACCGGGGGAGCTGGATTCTTAGGAAGCCACCTTTGTAAAGAACTGCTCAACCAAAAAAAAGACATCCTTTGTATAGATAATTTCTTCTCTGGAAGCAAAAACAACATAAGGGATTATATCAGCCACCCTTATTTTGAATTCGTCAGGCACGACATCATACATCCCTTTTTTGCTGAAATCGACGGGATATATCATCTCGCCTGTCCTGCTTCCCCTATTCACTATCAGTACAATGCCATAAAAACAATAAAAACCAATGTCACGGGAACCATAAATATGCTTGGTTTGGCGAAAAGGACAAAGTCAAAAATCCTGCTTGCCTCATCATCGGAAATATACGGAGATCCGGCCGTTCACCCTCAAACCGAGGGATATTGGGGAAATGTCAATCCCATTGGAATAAGAAGCTGCTATGACGAAGGAAAAAGGGTCGCTGAAACTCTCACGATGGATTATCACAGACAAAATAAGGTTGATATAAAGATATGCCGTATTTTCAACACATACGGCCCTCACATGGCCTTGGATGACGGCAGAGTTGTGAGTAACTTTATTGTTCAAGCCCTTAAAGGAAAACCTATCACTGTTTTTGGCGACGGCACACAAACCCGCTCTTTCTGCTATGTGTCGGACATGGTCCGCGGTTTGATATCCATGATGGAAACCAAAAGATTTACAGGGCCCGTTAACCTGGGCAACCCTGAGGAACACTCCATCCTTGAGCTTGCAGAAAAAGTGATTAAAATCACAAAAAGCAAATCCCAAATAACATTCAAGCCTCTTCCCAAAGATGACCCTCTGCGCCGGTGTCCTGATATCACCCTTGCTAAAGAAAAGCTGCATTGGGAACCAAAAATCAGTCTTGACCAGGGTTTGGAGCGCACTGTGGAGTATTTCAAAAAACAAATCCTTTCATCGGTGTAATTTATTTCTTTAAAAATGTCTGACAAATCTTTATAATACTTTTTCACTATATTATGTGGTATGAAAAAAGGAGGTTACGATGATATCTCTCTCCACAATAATAATAATCGCGATTATTGTTGTAGCCATAGTTCTCCTGTCTTTTTTAATCGCTAAGCAGTACAGAAAAGTAGGGCCCAATGAAGCCCTGATTATTTCAGGCGGCTTGAAAAAGACCTTAACACTTCCAGACGGTAGAAAACGAAAAATAGGTTACCGCTACCGCTTAGGAGGCGGGACATTTGTATGGCCTCTGTTAGAAACAGTGGACAAACTTCCCATGGATGTGATCAACCTCAGTCTTAAAACCCCGGAAGTGCTCACACACAACGGAATCCTCATTCAGGCAGAAGCATCAGCCCAGGTCAAAATTGACTCTAATGACGATTCAATCCACCTTGCCGCAGAACAATTCCTTGGAACCGGCAAAGAAGGAATCAAAGAGGTCTCTCAAACAATACTAGACGGAAAGATGAGAGCTGTAATAGGTTCCATGACAGTGGAAAACATATACAGAGGAAGGCATGAATTCGCTGAAAAGGTTATTGAATCAGTAAAAAAAGACTTCTCGAATATGGGGCTCATCCTTCTTTCCTTCTCCCTAAAAGAAATCAATGACACTCAGGGCTATCTGGATGCTCTGGGAAAACCGCACATCGCTGCAGCTAAACGGGATGCGGCTATTGCCGAAGCCGAAACTGAAAAAGAAGCGATCATAAAATCATCACAGGCTAGAAAAGAAGGAGAAGTCGCCAGATTAAACGCTGAAGCACTCATTGCCAAAGCCCAGTGGGAAAATGAGGCTAAAAAAGCAGAGTCTCAAGTCGAGGTAAACAGCAAAAAAGCCC
The DNA here is from genome assembly GCA_021162615.1 of Candidatus Aminicenantota bacterium. Lineage (GTDB taxonomy): Bacteria > Acidobacteriota > Aminicenantia > Aminicenantales > Aminicenantaceae > WJMT01. The sequence continues at coordinate 6,462 of JAGGYH010000086.1, read as the reverse complement.
AGGCAGACCATGCTTACGAACTGGAACGTCATAGATTGAGCCAGGAAATCAAAAAAGAAGAGGCCAAAGTCAGGGCCATTGAGAAGCAGGAAGCCATAAAAATAGAGGAAATGGAAATCAAGCGAAAAGAGAAGGAGCTCGATGCCACGGTCATAAAACCTTCAGATGCCCGAAAATACCAGATCAAGGCGGAAGCTGAGGCAGAAGGCTACCGCATTCAAGCAGAAGCAGAGGGAAAAGCCGAAGCCAGTAAGTTAGAAGGAAAAGCTGAGGCAGAAAAAATAAAAGCGCAGGGCGCTGCAGAGGCTGAAGCCATGATGAAAAAAGCACAGGCTTGGAGCAAATACAACCAGGCCGCCTTCCTTGATAACTATCTGAAGATACTTCCTGAACTTGCGAAAAACGTTTCCGAACCTCTGTCAAAGGTCGATAAGATCGTCTTAGTGGGAGGAGAGAAAGGGACAGGAGCCACAAAAATTACTTCCCAGGTCGCGGATGTGCTGGCTCAAATGCCGGACGTAGTGAAATCCCTAACAGGTGTTGACCTCAAAGAATACCTTAAGGAAAAATTCAGCACTGAAAAAAAAGAAAAAGACTGATATTTAATTTGAGATTAAGAAGATGATTTTATCAGAAAAGGCAAATCAAATCGGCGAATCGCCAACTTTTAAGGTCAACGCCAAAGCTAAGGCGATGAAAGCCCAGGGAATGGATGTGATCGATCTCAGTGTGGGAGAGCCGGACTTTCCCACACCTGAAAATATCAAAAAGGCCGCTGTTAAAGCGATTGAAGAAAACTTCACCAAATACACCCAGATAGACGGCATGCCTTCCCTCAAGCAGGCTGTCATAGAGAAACTGAAAAAAGACAACGGCCTGGATTATGAAAAAAACCAGATCATTATCTCCTCAGGAGCCAAAAGCTCGCTTTACCATCTTATCCAAGCCATAATAAACAAAGGGGATGAAGTCATCATTCCTGCGCCATACTGGGTGACATATCCTCACGCAGTATCTTTAGCTAATGGAAAGCCTGTTACTATTCAAGCCAAAGAAGAGAACGGCTTCTTGATAACTCCCGAACAGCTGGAATCAGCCATATCGCCCAAAACAAAAGCTATCATCCTTAACAATCCATGCAATCCGACCGGGGCTGTTTACAAAAAAATACAGCTGGAAGCGCTTGCCGATATTATCCTCGAAGAAGATATCTTTGTGATCGCTGATGAGATCTACGAAAAACTTGTGTACGAAGAGGCTGAATTCCACAGCTTTGCGTCGTTGGGTGAAGAAGTAAAAAATAAAACAGTCATTATAAACGGTGTGTCCAAGGCTTACTCCATGACAGGCTGGAGAATAGGATATGCTGCCGGACCTGCTGAAATCATAAGCGCTATGAATCGAATCCAGGGCCATACCACATCCAACGCCTGTTCTATCTCCCAAAAAGCAAGCCTTGAGGCTCTTTCAGGGCCTCAAAACACCATTTCAAAAATGGCTTCAGAATTTCATAGGCGAAGAAACTACACACTCATGAGATTAAAGTCTATCCCTGGAATCTCCTGTTTCGAATCCAAGGGCGCCTTTTATCTATTCCCAAATGTATCCTCGTTTTTTGATAAAGAATTCAAAAACAACCAGATACGCAATTCCTTTGGCATGGCTTATTATCTCTTAAAAGAGAGCCAAGTAGCGATCGTTCCGGGCGGAGCTTTCGGAGCTGAAGGATATATCCGCATATCCTATGCCACGTCCATGGAAAACCTCGAAGAGGGGATGGACCGGATCTCTAAAGCTCTCTCCGAACTCAAACCCGCCAAAAAAATAAAAAGAATTTCCCTTAACAATTCCATAACCCGCTATCAGTCTAAACCTCCTGTTGACTCATCTCTCTCCATACAGATGAAGGAAGCCCTGGTCACAGAGATGGAAACCCATCTCAGTTATGATAACTATTTTGAATGGAATGCGAATATCAATGGTGTTATCGTTCAGTTGAGGACAAATGTTCCCCATCTTTATGACTTCTGGGTCGAAAACTGGTATCCGGCTCAACTGGAATCAGATTTAGAGCCTCATGGTATCATTTATGCAGTGGATAAAATCCCGGGACGTGAACCCCGGGCCTTTTACAACTCGGAAACAAAAACCGGAATCATTGTCAATACAGATAACTACGGCCCTCTGCGAAGCCTGGCATTCGGACTGGTCATGGATGTTTCAGAGAGGCTTTTCAATGTCCACGCAGTCCGGGGCATGTCTGCTGAATTCCATGGCCGTTCCTTTGTGCTTATAGGACCCAAAGGAACCAGTAAAACAAATATTTTCTTCGATCTGCTCCGGAATCCGGCCATGCGCCTCCAGTCAAACGAGATCGTATTTGTCAGATTTTCCGGCCGTGTTCCAATAGCCGATACTCCGGAAAGAAAACTGTTCATGCCCACCAGTGCGGTGAAGTATGACGCTCAATTCGCCTCGTTTTTTGACAACAGCAAATGCGAAAATGTGGTGCTTAAAAAAGAAGAATGTCAAAACAAAGCCTGCCTTGAGAAAGATGACTGCCGTCTGGATAGAGGTTCTCCATTCTGTTATGAAGCCGGAAAAAATTCATATGCTCTCTTAGACCCTTACTGGATCAAAGGGCCAGAAAAGCATGTCAAACGAAGCTCCCTCAGCTGGTTGTTTATCCTCAGGAAAGATAATGTATCCCCTCCCTCGGTCAAACTGGAAGCGGAAGACGCCCTGAGAATGCTGGAATCCGGAGAAAGCCTGGGGACCCTCCCGGAAATAGGCCCGGCAAAAAGAAATCCTTTTTATAATCCCCATATTCTCCTGACAACACCGGACCGGATGGAATCACAGAGAGACTTTTATAAAAGATTACTGGAAAACACTTCCTGCTTCCTTATAAACAGCGGCCAGGCAAAACCTGACCATATATTAGACTTAATGAAAGAAAAACAAGAATAGAAATACACCCATATGATACAAACATGAATGACGAAAACATATTTGATTTAAAAGCTTATCAAAAATTCGCGGAAGAGCTGAAAAGAGTCCTTCAGGGACCCAATATCCGAACAGTCAGCCTGAAGTGGCTGGGATCACGGGCTAAAGACGCAGGCGTTAAAACAAAATACGGCTCCTACGGATGGCGCGCAGCCATATCCAGCCGCATCGCTCCTAAAACCGTTTACCTAGGCACAGAACCGGTCAGGCTTCCCAACCCCAGTAAAGAGCAGAAAAACATCATATCAGCTGCCCCTGAAGAGCTGGACAAAGTGCTTCATCTTCTCAGAACCATGCCTTTTTACCACATCCGCCGCAGGATGGGCGAAAACGATGTGTTCAATCCCATATGCCATCTCATTGTTCCTGAAGCAGATATGACGAATTACCGCATAGGATATATGTGGGGCACGACCATGTTCAAACCGGAAAACAGCCCCAAAAAAAGACCAGGGCCCGAATTCATTATGATCCATATTCCCGAAGAACATCCCTTAAAACAGCAGGTCTTGGCCATCCCGGAACACAATATCAATGTGGCACTGGGAACCGACTATATGGGAGAGGATAAAAAGGGATTTTTACGCCAGGCCATGTGGGCGGCTGACACCAAAGGCATGCTGGGGCTTCATGCAGGGACCAAAAAAGTAACGGCTGTGGGTCAGGATGGAAAATTAAAAAAATACGGTGTTTTCCTCTTCGGGCTTACAGCGACCGGAAAATCCACATGGTCCTGCCACCAACTGGGGCTTGACCACAGCAAAGGCGAGAAAACCCTTGTGACACAGGACGACATCTGCTTTCTGAGAAAAGACGGTTCTGCACTGGGTTCAGAGAATAACTTTTTTGTCAAAACCGATGTAGAAGAAAAATATCAGGAAGCCATGTACAATGCTTTGATTGACAAATCAGCCCTTTATGAAAACGTGATGATCAAGGCTAACGGAGAACCTGACTTTCTAGACGAAAGCCTGACCGCCAACGGAAGAGCCGTGATCCAGCGCAAAAAGCTCCAGGTAAAAATAGACGGGAAAATGGTCGACATCTTTTCCGACTCTATCAATCTTCCCCCTATCGAAGAGATGGACGGGCTGATTTTTGCTTTTATCACCAGGCGGAACACCATCATGTCCTTTGCCCAGGAACTCACTCCGGCCCAGGCTGTTCTTGCTTATTTATGGGGAGAAAGCACTCATTCCTATGCCAGCCAGCCTGCCAAAGCCGGCGAGACTGTTCGGATCGTAGGAACAGACCCATTCATCATCGGGTCCAGAGCCAAAAAGGTCAACCGCCTTTATGAGATTCTCATGACTCTTTCCAGCAATCATCCGGACAAGCTCAAGTGCATGCAGTACAACACCGGAGGCATGGGAGAGGTCATAGAAACATATGAGGAAAACGGAACAAAGAAAAAAAAGCTTGTCCGTAAAGTCAAGCGTATCCCCATAAACCTTATGGCCCAGATACAAAGAGGGGATGTGCGCGGGACCAATACATATGAGAAAGGAAGGCTGGGAACCCGGCAGATTGTCAAGGCTGAAGGCCAAAACCTTGACGAGTGGGACCCCGGAAAATATTACTCCGAACAGGAGATCCAGCAGTATATCCACAAGCTGGTCCTGGGAAGGAGACAATTCACTGAGGAAGTCGCTAAAGAAGGACTCAGGGACGAAGTGCTGTGGGCTGCAGAGCGTTCCTTCAGAATAGACAAAAGCGAAGAAAGGTCCAAAGTCTATTTAAATAAAGAAGGCGGGGAAAAGAGCGAACCTGAAAAGGAGAAAAAGTCTTTTATTCCGAAAACCAGACCCAAAAGAGGCGGATTTTGGCGGAGCCGGTAAGCATTCTCTTTATTTTGAGAGGCTGCTTTCGATTTCCTGTGCCATGATGTGAAGGATCAAAAGGTGCACTTCCTGAACTCTGGGTGTCGAAGCGGAAGGCACATCCAAAAGATAGTCCGGAATCTCAGCCAGATTTCCTCCGCCTTTGCCTGTTAAGGCCACGGTCATAAGTCCCCTATCATTGGCTGCCTTTAACGCGTGAATCACTGACAGGGAATTTCCGCTGGTTGAAATCCCCACGGCTACGTCCTGTTCCCTGCCTAATGCCTGGATCTGACGGCTGAAAACCTGGCTGTAACCCATATCATTTGCAATTGAAGTCAAAGCCGAAGTGTCCGTGGTTAAGGAAACAGCAGGAACAGCCTTCCTGTTTCTCAAGAACTTGTTTACCAGTTCTGCAGAAAAATGCTGGGCTTGAGCCGCACTCCCTCCATTCCCAAAAACCAGAACTTTCTTTCCTTTTTTTAAATGCTCTGCTGTCTTCCGGATCACTTCTTCAAGCAGATTCCCGTTCTTATCAAAAAAACTCCTGGCTGCTTTATTCAGCTCTTCAGCGATTTCTATTAAATAATCCAATTCTCAATCCTTTATTCAATTAATTTATCATGACTGCCTGATAAAAAGCAAATTTCATCTCTCGCATTCACCTGGAATAATCATTATAATGATACATCATGCGTTCTATCATTCTTTATCTTTTTATTGTATTCTGCGCCCTCATGCTCACACCCATTCTTCTGGTATGTGCCCTTTATAACCGGCCGGAACCTCTCTTTTTTTTGGGTAAACATGCGGTCGCTGTAGGAGAGGTCATTCTTGGGCTCAGAATTGAATACAAGGGGCTCCACAGGATAAAAAAAGACCACAGATATATCTTCATGCCCAATCACCTCAGTATGCTGGACGGTCCCCTTATCTTTAAATCCATCCCTCAGAATGTGAGAGTTATTCTGAAACAGGGAGTATTTCGTCTCCCTGTAGTGGGACAGGCCATGAAAGAGGCTCACTTCATTCCCGTTGACCGAATGGGAAAACAGGGAGGGAAGAGAGCTGTGCAAAAAGCTGTGTTTATGATAAAAAAAAACAATGTCTCTTTTCTTATTTTTCCGGAAGGGACTCGAAGCAGCGACGGAAGACTTCAGAAATTCAGACGGGGTGGTTTTTTTATGGCTATCGACAGCCAAACGCCTATTGTTCCTATATCCATCATAGGGACCTATGACCTTATGCCAAGGGGAAGCTATTTTATAAAAAAAGGGAAAATCAAAATCATATTCCACCCTGCCATCTCAGTAAAAGAGTACCATCATAAAAACATGCACGAGTTGATTGAGAAAGTGGAGGAGAGTATCAATCAAAAAGAGCCGCTCTCACCTTAGAATAATGCAATAAGGATTATGTGTATAAGTCTTGGTCGGAGCTGTTTTTTGGCCTGAAAAACAGCGTTTAGAGGGGGTAAAACCTGTGGAAAAGTAAGGTTATCTTATTGATTATAAAAGAGATGCCCGGGCCCGACCCCAAAAAAAAAGGGACCCCCAAAAAAAAGGGCAGGTGCTTCTGGCACCTGCCCTTTTTAGACTTTAATCAAACTTATCTTAGGAACCTGCACCACCTT
>JAGGYH010000110.1 GCA_021162615.1 Candidatus Aminicenantota bacterium | reverse complement strand
CTGGGAAGGGAGAGGACCTGACCAGTATGAAGTGATAAATTTCACAGCCGTGGATTATGATTATTTTAAGACCTTTCAAATGGAATTTACAGAAGGGAGAAGTTTTTCACGTGATTTTACAACAGATGAACAGAATTACATAATAAATGAAGCTGCGGTGAGGTTTACAGGACTTGAATCTCCCCTGGGCAAGCTTTTCTCTATATGGAGGCGTGAGGGCCGGATCATCGGTGTTGTAAAGGATTTTCACTCCCGTTCTCTGCATGATGAAATAAGGCCGGTGGTTTTTACTCTCACCACAAATTGGCCTCACAATTATATCTTTGTCCGCATGAATCCGGAAAGAGTCCAGTCGGCTCTTCAGGCTGTGGAGGCCACATGGAAGCAGTTTGCAGCGGTTTATCCTTTTGAGTTTGATTTTCTGGATGATATTTTTAACAGGCAGTATCAAACTGACCAGAGAATGGAACGGATCATCAATGACTTCACTTTTCTTGCCATATTTATTTCTTGTTTGGGCCTTTTCGGATTGGCCAGTTATATGGCGGAAAGAAGGACCAAGGAGATCGGAATACGCAAGGTCCTCGGAGCATCCGTTTCAGGTGTCGTTCTTATGCTTTCTAGGGATTTCACAAAATGGGTACTGGCGGCAAATGTCATTGCCCTGCCCATTGCCTGGTATATTGCAAGCCGGTGGATGCAGAACTATGCTTACCGTATCAGCATCAGCTGGTGGGTCTATTTGCTTTCGGGCAGCTTGGCTTTGACCATTGCATTGCTTACCGTTGGATATCAATCATTGAGATCCGCTTTGGCAAATCCTGCTGATTCGATACGCTATGAATAACCTGGGTGTCTTTATACAAAGAACGGCTTTTTCTTTTTTTAAGAAGTGTCCGCTGTCAGGACAGCAGATGTTCAAAAACGGACATTTTATATAAAAAAATACATGGATTTTAATTTACTGCCCAGGGAGAGAAAATGGCATATTTTTTGCTTGTTAGATAAACGAGGACAAGCGATTGTTTTTGAGATAGAAATTAAGGAGAGTGTGTTATGAGAGAAGTCGTGCTTCAAATACCAACACTGGGAGCTGAACAGAATATTGATATAGGAGTGAAAATAAACGGAAAAAAAAGAACACTTCATTACAAAGTCGAGATTATAGACTGGGAAGACCACAATGGTGACAGTGTGGATAAGGTTGATGTGATAAAACGGGTTATTAAGGAATACAATAAAGACTGGAAGCTCATTGAAATTGGCATGCCGACAGATGCGAATATCCCTATTATGTTCAGAAAAAAAGGGGAAGTAAAAAGAATGTAGACGGAAGAGCAGGAATTATCAAAAAGATAAGGAGACAGGAATGATAAAATGCAGAAAGATCAATAAATATTATTCATCAGGATTTGTAAAAACCTATGCGCTTCGAAACATAGACCTTGATATCAAAGAAGGAGAGTTCATCACCATAATGGGGCCTTCCGGTGCCGGCAAATCAACCCTTCTTTATATCCTGGGGATGCTTGATAAGCCCTCAAAGGGAGAGTATTATTTTTATGACAGGCCGGCCCACAGGATGACCGAGAAACAGCTCACAGACCTTCACAAAAATCATATTGGTTTTGTATTCCAGCAGTACCATCTGATAGACGATCTGACTGTTTATGAGAATCTGGAGACCCCTCTTTTATATAAGAAGGTCAAGGGCTCTGAACGCAAAGGAAAAGTATGTGATATGCTGGATAGGTTTAATATCGTTGGGAAAAAGAATCTTTTTCCCAACCAGCTTTCGGGAGGGCAGCAGCAGAAGGTCGCGGTGGCCCGGGCTGTCATCATAAATCCCAAACTAATACTTGCGGATGAGCCAACGGGTAATTTGAATACAAAAGAAGGCGAAGAGGTGATGGAGCTGCTCAAAGAACTTAATGAGGCCGGAACAACGATTATCCAGGTCACTCATTCAGAGAAAAATGCGGCCTATGGACAGAGGATCATTAACCTGCTTGACGGATGGATAGTGGATGAGCTCTAAAATGAGGAATTTTAGGAGATTCAAAATGAATAAAAAAATAACAGGTGTGGGCATTGCCTTTTTTCTTATTTCGACGATTAATTTTGGAGCACAGGAGAATCAAAAATCTCTTGCCCTTGAAGACTGTATTATCCTGGCGCTGAAAAACAATCTCAATATAGCCGTGGAAGTCTTAAATCCAGAAATAGCTGATATGTCAGCTTCCCTTGCCAAAGAGAAATTTTTGCCTTCGCTCTCTTTGAACTACGGCACTGAGGAGACCAATAATCCTTCCTATTCCTGGATTGAGTCAGCCGGCCAGGTCACTTCTATGTTTGACAATTACTCGGTCCAGTTGGAACAGCTCTTTCCAACAGGAGGGACTCTTTCAGCATACATTTATTCTTATAAAAGTGATACCACTGCGAAGTATATGACCATAAATCCCCGCTATGGGAGTACTCTATCCTTTACACTGACCCAGCCCCTTTTAAAAGATTTTGGATTTAAAGTGAACCGAAAGGAAATTATTGTCGCAAATAGAAGCACTCAAATATCAGAGGCAAATTTTAAAGCATCGCTCATACAGACGATTTATAATGTTGAAGCAGCTTATTGGGAGTATGTATACAGCATCGAAAACCTCAAAGCAAAGAAACAATCTTTAGCTCTGGCCCGGGATCTTCTGGCGAAAAACAAAAGAGAAGTGGAAGTCGGAATGATGGCTCCCATAGAGGTTTTGAGTGCTGAGTCTGAAGTCGCAGCAAGAGAGGCTGATATCATAGAAGCTGAATATCTGGTTAAGAATAATGAGGATGCGTTAAAGACCATTATCAATCTTGCGGCAAATGGGGATGTGATGGAAACAAAGATAATTCCTTCTGATACACCCACTTACAAAAAAAGAGATATTGAACTTGATGAGGCACTGCTTATAGGAATGCAGAACCGGCCTGACCTTGAAGCGAGCCGGATCGACATAGAAAGCAGGGATATTGAATTAAAATATGCCAGGAACCAGCTTCTTCCCGGCTTGGATTTGCAGGCAAGGTACTGGAGTCCCGGAGTCTCCGGAACCCATTTGATCTATAAGGATAATAATCCACTTACAGATGTGATCGTAGGGACGATTCCGGGAAACGCGAGCAAAGCTTTGGAAGATACGTTTTCTTTCGCATATAAAAACTGGTCTGTAGGATTGACTCTTTCTATCCCCATGAATACGATTTTTTCCCGGGCTCAGTTTGCCCAGGCAAAGATGAACTTCAAACAGGCAAAGCTGAGACTGCAGAATGATGAACAGCAAGCCTTTCTGGAAATAAGGAATGCTGTACGAACCGTTAAATCAAATTACGAAAGGGTCCTTGCATATAAGGCAGCTAAAGAACTGGCTGATAAGAAACTCAAAGCCGAAGAAAAAAAGCTGAGCGTGGGACTTTCCACAAATTATACGGTGCTTCAATATCAAAGAGATATGGCAGATGCCGTAAGCAATGAAATCAGAGCTATTATCGATTATAACCTTGCCCTGGCAGCCCTGGAGAGAGCTCTGGGGACTACCCTTGAGAGCAATGGTATAAAATTCTCTGAAGTATCCCCCCTTTAAAAGCCGGGGCACTGCATTTTTTTACTTTTTCTCTTTTTATTGTATTTTTTTGCTTGACAAGATACTATAGTTTCTATATACTTCATAAATAATGAAGTTTAAATAAAATAAATAATAGGAGCTTGTCATGGAAAGAAAAGTCAAACTAAAGCCTGTTCAAATCGGCATGTGGTTGTTCACTCTTGCCCTTTTTTTGGCAGTGGTTCTTGCCCGGATATTCTTCGGGTCACCGGGTTTTTACTGGGTGTTCGGTTCTATTCAATTCCTGTTTACCGTGATGCATTTATTTGTATTGCTGAGGACCCGGTACTGGATTTATTTGGTCCCTGTGAGCATGTATTTTTTCTGGGGCCTGACTTTTTTACCGCCTCTCGCTGATCATCCCTGGCATCCTTATTTTGCTGGTGTATCAGCCGCTCTTCTTTTTGCTTTTATTTTTGTCCTGATTTCAAAAAGAATCAACTGGCGCTATAAGGAGATTTTGGAACTGGCAGCAAAACCCGTAAAAGAAACCGCAGACGGCTTCACTCATCGGCCTTTTCCTACAGGATCTGCGGATTTTACAAGAAAGGATATATTGGGATTATCCCGATATTTAAAAAGATATGTAGTGATCTTTCCATTCATCGAATCAGATAGAGTGGTTCTTGTCGTTCCTGAATATATGTGGCTGTATATGGTTTTATTCAAAAAAACTTATAATAAAGAAACCTATGTGGCCTTTGAAAACTCAGGAAATGTCACTGTCCGGATTTCCCGGAATGACTATAGAAAGTATAAAGAAGAGCTGACTTTTGACCAGCTGTGCGTGTCTTTGGGAGACTTGTTTAAGCAGTTTATGCAGTGGTACAAGGATGGGACCCCGGAAAAAATCCTGGATAAACTCAATTCTGCCTGAGCAGGAGAATGACTCGATGAAAGATAAAAGAATTTTGCATTTCGAAGAATCCTGCCGTCTGGCCGCTCTTATGGCAAAAGATTATTCACGGGACTTTTTAAGGCTTCTTGTTATATACAAAGACATTTCCTCCTCAGAGGCAGGGGCCCGCTTAGGACTTCACATTAAAACGGCTCAGGATTTTCTGGAGGGCTTGGAGAAAGCAGGTATCCTGGAAAAAAGAGAGGCGGCAGAGGGGAAAAGGCCTTATTTCAGATATTTTCTTAAGGACAGGGAAATTAACATTCACTTTGATTTGAATGACCTCTATGATCCCGGAGCATCTTCCTTTCAGCTGGATTGGAAAATAAGAGAGCGTAAAAACTCTGGAGCGCTGTTTAAAGAGGGCCGAGGCGAG
>JAGGYH010000040.1 GCA_021162615.1 Candidatus Aminicenantota bacterium | reverse complement strand
GGAGAACCACAGGCCTCGATATAAATTCATTAATATGTTTAAGTAAAATTTTAAAAGTGGCTTTAGCTAAAACAATACGATTTGTCGATAGACTCGAAGATGTATAATTTGAAATGACTTGTAATTTGTCTAGATATCTAAATTTATAATATCGATTAATCCTTATCCACAAATCCCATTCTTCTAAGGCGGGAAAGCTCTTGTCGAAAAAACCACATTTTTCAATACACTCCCTCTTAACCAAAACAGAAGGGGTGGGAATAATTCGCTGAAAAACATCTCTTTTATTTAAAATATTCCTAGGGGCTTTAATATAATAATAGTTATTTTTAAATCTTCTAATTGTTCCTGAATAAATAACTCCAATTTTGTTATTTTCTTTTTCTATAGTTTCTACCTGTTTCTTAAGTTTATCAGGCCTCCATTCATCATCACTATCCTGGAAAGCAATAAATATCCCTCTAGATGCTTTAATGCCAATATTTCTCGATGCAGCTGGGCCTAAATTCTGCCTGTTTCTTAGATATTTAATCCTTGTATCACCAAGCTCTTCGACAATCATCCGTGTCTTATCTGTCGAGGCATCATCAATAATAATAAGCTCGAAATCCTTATATGTCTGGTTCAACACGCTAAGGATCGACCTTTTAACAATTTCTGCTCTATTATAGGTCGGCAGAATGACACTTACAGTCGGGACTTTACTACCTTTATTGTCTCTCATCATCTGATCAACACTCTTAAATACATTTATATGTATTTATATATTATATAATGAGATTTTTTATTGTTTTTTCTCTGAAATGACTGAAAACACCAAATAACGCAAATTAAAATAAATATCTTTATCCAAAATATAAGTTGCTAACAATCCAAATCCTACTCCAACAATGAACGAAAAGACCAAGCCTATAATGCTGGAATCGACAAAACTTTTCATTATAATAATAATGACAGCCATCATTAAACTTCCTAAGAATGGGATCAGTATCAACTTGATAAAATTCATATACCTATACTTTAATTCATTTGAAACAAGTTTGTTTATGACTAGCATATAAAAAAAGTTAGGGATGGCAATGGCAATCGAAGTTCCTAAAAGCCCCCACTTTATGGTGAATGGATATATTAACAAAACCAAAAAAATAAACTGCAGCAATGCCCCTATTGTATTGACCTTAGGCTTCCCAATCCCTTGGAAGATAGGTCCAGATACACCATTGATAGCACTCGTCACTCCAAAAATACTGAGGGCCTGAATGATAGGAATTATTGGAACCCATTTCTCGCCAAGAAGAAATCGGGTGAATTCTGGAGCAAAGGCAAATATCAAACCTGCAAGGAAAAAAGATAAAAAAGAAATGAGTTGCAACGACTTCAAATAAAACTCTTTTAACGTTGATAAATTTTCCTGTATTTTTGAATAAACAGGAAAAGTCACCTGTGATATAACTTTAGTGATCTCAGTTGCAGGGGTATTGGATATTTTATACGCAATTTGATAAAAACCGAGTGCTGTCGCTCCCAGAAGCTTCCCTACAAAAATATCATCACCCTGAAAAAGAAGGAAATAAATAATACTACTCCCAAAAATCCACTTACCAAACTTAAAGAGCTCTCGTGCTTTATTCCACTCTAAACGAAAACAAGGCCTGTAAGGATGGATGATATAGCTCACTATAAGCTGTGCCAATTTTCCTGCCACAAGTCCGAATAAAAGCGCCCACACACTCCGCATTAAAATGGCTGCTGTCACAGCCACAGCAAAATCAGTTACCGTTCCTGCTGTGATATAAATAAATTGTTTATTAAATTCAAGTTCTTTCTGAAAATAAACAACACCGACATTTGTAAATGCCTGTATCAGAATAGCCAATCCAATGGCTTGGACGACTCCTTTTGCCTGGGGCGTCTCAAAAAACCTGGCTACGAGCGGCGCAATCAATACAATTATGCTGAAAAGAATAATCCCTCTTATTACGAGAACAGTCCAGGCTGAATCAAGGTATTCTTCTGTATTCTTCTTTTTCTGGATCAAGGCTTCCTGAAAACCGGTCTGAGAAAACGTTTCAAGTGTCATCATTGTAAGAAGCGCAATCCCCATAAGACCAAAATCTTTAGGGGCTAAAAGGCGGGCTAAGATGATGAGCCTCCCGAGATAAAACACCTGATGCACAAAACGCATGCCAAAAACCCATGCGCCGCTGCGTACTACTCGGCTTTCTAAATTGTCCATCATCAAATCTATGATCCCTTAAAAGGCAGGCTACCGCCGGTGGGGATTTTTCACTTCTCTGATTCAGTTTTTATTAACCTAACCTATTCATAAAAAAATAGTGATGAGCATTTTTTTACCATATAGGCAAGCCTATCTCACTGCATCTGCTTCGTTCCATTTGTCCGCTATACGACATGCAGAACGACTTTATCTATCAGGAATACGTATTGATTATAAGGGATCATCTCTCAATAATTCTTCCTCTTGAAATGGGACTGCAATGATTATGCCCGTATTTTAAAATAAATAAAATACTCATGCCAGATGAATCTCAGGGTGATATTGCACCCTTATGCTTAACCCTTAAAGATGACCTTTTTTGACAAATCCTCTCCGCATAAGCCAGACCAGGTGCCAAAGATAACACAAAACGCGCCTTCCTGTCAAATCCCTGGATATGGATGCGATGACGTATTTCTCTGGGCCAAGTGAAAAGGAGACGGCCTTCCCCTTTCTCTCTATCCGGACAACACGCCCATAAATCGAATCTCTCTGAACACAGCCATCCGCCTTATATGAATTATCTCCTTTTACGAGATATCCCTTCTCTTTTTTCCGGACCACTCTATGAACGATCAGTTTTCGCGAAACAGGCTCCTCACAGGCGACAATATCCCCGATTTGGATCTCACGGCCTGATAAAGGGGCCAGAGTGAGAACGTCTCCATGTTTTATGAACGGCTGCATGCTGAAGCCTTTTGTCTCGAATCTGAATTTTTTCCCTCTCTTTATCACATCCTGAAGCAGGGCCTTCAGAGACTCCCCTTTTAGCGATATTTCATCTTTTCGAATAGTTTTCACTTTTTATATTTGCCTCTTGATAATATCCCGAAGCACATAAAAAACAAACAGAAAATTCCCGATGACGTACCTTTTCCACAACCGGAAGGGTTCCTTATACAAACGGTACATCCATTCCAGGCCTGCTTTCTGCATGAGCTGAGGCGCTCTTCTTTTTTTACCGGAAATAAAATCAAACACAGCCCCCACTCCCGCACACACAGGGACTTTAAGGCGGTGAAGATTTTCCCAGATCCATTTTTCCTGTTTCGGTGCTGTCATCCCCACCCAGAGAAAGTGAGGCTTGGCTGTATTGATCAAATGAAGCATCTTTTGGTTCTCTTCTTCACTTAATTTATCAGCGCTCGGAGGAGAATACGTTCCCACCACATTCAGCAAAGGATACTGCTGATTCAGCTTCTTTTTTATAGCCTCCAGAACATCCCATCCGGATCCCATGAAAAAAAATCTATATCCCTTTCTCTCCGCAAGCCCTGCGCACGCACGGAAAAAATCAGCTCCGCTCACCCTTTCCGGAATATGGGAACCATAAAATCTCGATACCCAGGTCAGCGGCATCCCATCCGGAATGGAGAGGCTTGACTGATTTGTTATCTGCCTGAACTGCTTGTCTTTCTGCATCAAAACAGTGCACCAGACATTCGGAACACACACCTGGTGGCTCTCGCCTGAAGCAATGAAAGATTCCGCTAAGGCAGCAGCCTGTTTTTTTGTAACAGCATCCACCTTGACTCCGAGTATGTAGCACGTTTTAATATCCATGATACGTATTTTATTCACTTAAATTCATAATTCAACCCATATCTTTCATCACATCCCTGTAAACATCCAGAAGCTGGCGGTATCCCTTCTTCTCATTGAATACAATGTCAGCTTTCTCTCCAGCCTGCTTCCGCATCCCCGCTAGAAGAGAGGCATCCCTTAAAAGCATATCGATTTGATTGTTCATTTCTTTGACAGAACCAGGAGAATAAAGAAGCCCGTTTTGCTTATCCTCAATAAGCTCAGGCACCCCGCCGATTGACGAAGCGATTACAGGAACTCCCAGAGACAGGCTCTCCATAAGCACATAGGGAAAATTTTCATAATACAAAGAGGGAAAGAGCATAAAAGCAGCTCTCTTTACCACATTAAACCTTTTCTCAGATGATATATAGCCAAGGCATTCCACATGAGAAAGCCTGTTTTTATCTATAAAACGCCGTGCATCGTCAAGAAGCGGCCCTTCTCCGATGATTTTAAGCCCCAGGCCCTTTCTTCCTTTGAAAGCCTGAAGCAAAGTCATGACTCCTTTTTCTCTGGAGAGCCGCCCCATGAACACCGCATAGGGTTCATAAGTGAGAGAGCGGCTCATATTGTTTGTATCCATGAAATGGGGCTTCACACGGATTTTTTCTTCCGGAATCCCGGCTTCCATCATCTTTACTTTTAAAAAACGGCTGGGGGATATGAACATATCAACTTTACGGAACGTGCCCAGCATCCTGTGCAGACCAAGGCTTAAAGCCACAGCCAGGCTCTGCCAAAAATTCCCGCGGAGGCATTTTTTTAAAACAGCATGGAAAACATTTCCGGAAAGGCATTTCTCGCAAACCGCTCCTTTTGGGTCCAAAAACAATCCATTGGGGCATCCCAGCCTGTAATTATGCAGGGTCTGCACCATAGGAATACGGCACCTCTTCACAGCGAAGTACACGGATGGAGATATGAGAGGGAAAACGTTATGGATATGCACCACATCCGGCGCAAAGCGGCGGATCAGCTTTATGACTTCCCTGTATGTTTTTATGGAAAAAAACACATTGACAGCGAGCTGCCAAAACTGGAGAAAGCGGGAATCAGATATCTCCCTGTTATCCCGTGTATACAAGTGCACCTTGTGCCCGTGTGCCTCCATTGCCTTTTTTTCTTCTCCAAGTGTGCGCGCTTCTCCCCCGCGGTTCCTGTAATAATTATGTACAGCCAGGACTCTCACTTGTCTTTCCTTTGAACGTAATCAATGGCGTCTTTAAATCCTTTGAGCATTCTGTCAAAAGAGCAGGCACGGCTGACCATTTGTTCTATTTCTCTCTGCATGGATTCCTTTGTTTTTTCATCTTTGAGAAAAGCCGCGATCATGCCGGCCATGGAGTCTTCTGTATTGGCTTTCAATCCGGTTCGGCCCTCAAGGACGTATTCGATCTCCTCGCCGTGCTGGGGGTCTTCTTCTCCAGGCTTTAACGTGATAAGAGGCGTGTCAAAACAAAAGGAATGCACAACAGCCAGTCCCAGGTTTCTTGGAATCACAGCCAAGTCCGAGGCAAAAAGCATTTTTCCTGTCATTTTCAGGTCATTTAGAGCCCCATACAGAGTCACCTGAGCCTCAAGACCTGAATTCCTGACTCTTTTTTCCAGGGAATTGCGCTCCGGTCCATCTCCGATAATATGAAGGTGGCAGTCAGGGACCCGCCGGATGACCTTTTGAAAAACATCGATCAAAGCCAGAGGCCTCTTATCACGGATCAAGCGTCCGGTAAATATGAGATGATACCGGGCTGAAAACCCCAATTCTCTCTGAACCTGACTTTTTCCCTTTTTGCGGAGCCTGTCTCTCAAGGACAAAAGCTCCGGTGTGTAGAGTGTGTTTTGAGCGACAAAGACTTTTTCAGGATTTCGGGCATACGGTTCAAGGCGCTTCTTCCCAGCCCTTGAGTACGTGAGGACAGCGTCGCACCGGTTCACCCACCAGACCCTGAGCTTATCTGATAATGAGGTCTGCGGAGAAAAGCCTTTCCTTGGATTGATAATAGGCGACCAGATAATGAGCTTATATCCGAAGAACCGCTTCAAAAAAAGAAGAAGGTAATTGGATAGGATGAGGATTGAAAATTCAGTAATGACAATGCCCGGCCTGTATTTCATCAAAGGGGGAAAAATATTCATAAAAACCAGGGTTTCTCTGGAAGGAAAAGGATAGAAATCCCTTATTTCCTCAACCGCTCCGGATGGTTTCTCTCTGCTCAAATAATTCCCTTTAGGCCCTTTCCGGCCTGTGCAGAGTACAATCCCCAGCTCTTCATAAAGAGCCTGGAAAATCTTTCTTCTGTAATGCGGCAGGGTCCTCTGGAATAAGAGAATCTTCCCCGTCACCTGAATTTCTCCCACAACTGCCCTGCATAGCCTACGGTCTTTGTCGTAAGAGCCAGACAGTAAAACGACGCTTTTTCCCACACAGAAAGCTCCTCCCATTGGCGGAAAATATGTTTGATGCGGGCAGGCAGAATAAAAAATTTTTTCCCCTGTTCCACAGGGCTTTTCACCATTGAACCATAGCGGTCGGGGTAAAGTTTCTGAAGCTGTCCGATCCCTCGTCCCACACGGAACGCTTTTTTCACTATGCTTTTAAAAGTACTTCTCGCGGGATGCCTGAGAATAATATTCCTATTGAAATCAATACCGATTCCAGCCTCATACAATCTGTTCCCGAACTCTCTGTCCCCTCCGGAGATCAACCGGCTGTCAAAATATCCGAACCGCTCGAAAATCTCACGGCGAATGAAAAGAGAGCCCACTGTCCCGAATTTATGCACTTTCACATATTCTTCCTGAGGAAACTCTTTTAGCCGTGTGTATTTTGAAACAAGTCCTTCTTTGTCGCTCTTAGAGAAATTTTCAATCCTAAAGAACATATAATCCGACTTTTTCTTCTCCATATCCTTAAGTCCGTTTCTCAGCCAGTCTGGGCCCGCAGTCATATCCGCGTCTATAAACGCCAGGACATCCGCCGCAGCCATCCGGATGCCCCTGTTACGGGCAGCGTAAGAGCTTTGAATGGATTCTTCCTTAAAAATTTTTATTAGATCCGGATATTTTTTCTGGAACGCTGAGGCTGTAATCCAGGTGCTGTCAGTGGATCGGTTATCAACGACAATGACTTCATAGTCACGGTGTGAGAAATCCTGATCGACCAATGACTTCAGGGTCTCACTGAGTCCTTCCGGCGCATTATAGACGGGAACAATGACAGATATCTTTGGATGAGATCCCTGGCTCATAATCTGATTTCCCTCTCATCTTTATGTCTTTGCCTGAAACACAAGCCTTTTATGAATCCGTAAGTCTTTTTTGCCGCTGCAATCCCTTTTTTCCCAAAAAGGGATATACATAAATATAAATAGGCAGGAACATTCCATTTCGATTCTTGAATACCCTGTAAAGCGAACTTTTTTAATTTCTCCGGATCATCTCTTTTGTAAAAGATATCAGCCGCATTCAAGTACAGTTTGTTCTTTGATTTTCTGAGATATTTTTTCCTGAACTCTTGACTTATCCTTTCATCCTGAAAATATTGTTCATACAAACCAAATCTGTCTTTAATTCTTACATCCTGTTTTGTGTAGGTTTTTGCGTCCCTGTGCATTCGAAACGCCGCCAGTTTTTGCGGAATGTGCATCCCCTTCATATCATGGACAGCCATTCTTATCCAGTACTCAAAATCAAACGCAAAACTGTATGATTCATCCAAAAATCCGATTTGGTCGATAACGGACCGGCGCATCAAAAACCCCGGCTGGGGAACCGGATTTTTCCAGAAGACCAGCATGTCCTTTAAAGAGAAATCCCCTCCCTTAAAATCACGATCACAGGATTGAGACCGTTCATTCACTCTGGCTGCATCCCCGTAACACACATGGATATCCGGATTTTTTTTCAGGATATCGACTGTGGTTTCTAAGGAATGAGGGTATAAAAAATCATCTGAATTGAGCCATGAAACAAACTCTCCCTTTGCGATCTTCCAGCCTTTATTGACAGCATCATTATGCCCTTTATCTGGCTCACTCTCCCAGTGGGAAAGATGCTTTCCATACTTTTTTATGATTTCCTGGCTTCCATCTGTGCTCATCCCATCCATAATAATATATTCCAGGTTAGGATATCCCTGCAGCAGAACAGACCGGATGGTCTCCTCTAAAAACCGGCTTTGGTTTAAAGACGGAGTGATAAGAGAGACAAGGGGCTGTTCCTGGAACTCAGCCGTGCGCTCCCCCTTCAATGATTCCGGAACGGTCCAGGGCCATCCTTTTTTCCCCTCAGGAGGCTCTGGAATTCCATTCATCATGTCACTTAAACTCATGGCTTTATTTCTTTTTAAAAAAGACACCGTCGAACTGGTACAACCGCCCGCTTTTTCTGTCTCTGAGACCGGGGACAAGTTCGTACAATTCGAATCCCGCGTTCAATATATAATTCATGACTTTATCAAAGAGCACCTGGCCCTTATACAGAGGCACTGATGAAAGCTCAACCTGTATGCCCAGTATCTTAGGTAAGATACCTTCGGCACCCTTTAAAACATGGTCTTCATATCCCTGGACATCGATTTTCACAAAGAGACGGTCATCCAGCTCCATGTATTCATGGGCAATTGAATCTAACCTGCGGATTTCAACGGTTTCCGCACTCACATACCCGGCTCTTTGCGCTGATTTCAGATGAATTCCGGAAATACCCAGAAAGGAACTGGAAGCAAGGTTTTTTGAGACATTTATTTCTTTCCGGACATTTTCATCACCGAGAGCTGTGGGCGGAGGGATGACCCAGTTTTTATCCTTTCGGCTTCTTTTTACCAGCAGTTCATGGGCTTTTTTCACAGGTTCAAAGGATATGATTTGGCCTTTAAAGCCCGCTCTCCTCAGCCATGAGCCGTATTGACCTTTGCTGGCTCCGATATCGAAAACTTTGTTTATTTCAAACTCTTTAAAAAGATGCATGACCCTGTACTCCAGGGAATCAAGACCTTTGAGCCTTTTTATATCGACTCCTAATTTTTGGAATCCCTTTTTCAATGAGGCTTTTATCAAATCCATGTCAGTTCGATAACAGTTTATAAAAATATTCTTTTTTTTGAAACAGGTTATTTACCGGTTGACCTATAAGTTTGGAATCTGATACCCTCAACTAAAAAAACAAAGAGAAACAAAATGAAAGAGCCTCTCAATATTCCTTTTGAGACTGGTTTCTATCTGCATGTTGAATTTGGAGAAAAACACAAACTTATAAACAAGCGGGGGAAAAAACACGTCATCCGGACAAAAAACTGGACAGCGGAGATTGAAATTTTTCTTCAGACAAAACTTTTAAGATTTGAAGATCAGAAAGCGGTTGGCATCCTGTTCGGCGATCTCGTGTCAGGAAAAATTGACGAAGATTTCATCTCTTCCTTCAGGAAAAAACCTCTAAACGCAGCCAATACCTTAAACGGCTCCTGGGCATTTGTGTTTTTTGACCTTTTATCCTGTGAAATTAAAATCGTCACGAATCGCATTAACTCACGGCCGCTTTTTATGTATAGTTCTCTGGAGAATAAGGAAGCCATGATTTCTTCCGCTCTGCACCGGTTCCCTAAAAGGCTCTGGCGTCCGGACTGGGCCGGAGTGGGATGGAAGCTTTCCAACGGAGTAACATACAGCACACGCACAATATTCAAAAATATCCGGAAGCTGGACCGCTCATCCGTATATGATCTGTCCCCTGGTTCAGTTTCCTGTCAGCCTTACTGGGAGCTTGAATTCACGGAAAGCCTTTCAGGAAAGTCTGTATCATCACTCAAGAAAGACTACAGCGACCTTCTCCGGCTCGCTGTAAAAAGGTGCATCCCGGATGAATTTCCCGCCCTTATCGCCTTGACCGGAGGGCATGATTCAACCTGCATATTCGGAGCTCTCGCAGAAGAACTGAGGCCAGACGAGCTTATTTGCTTCTCATTCGAGATGCCTGCATCAAGAAAAGACAGCGACGCTTCTGCCGCCAGAGCCATGGCAGACTTAGCCGGTTTCCCCCATCAAACCATATCTTCATATGACGGGAATATTTTAAAAACACTGGCTCTGAATGCTTCGCAAGGAGAAGGGATCTCAAATTTTTGTGACGAATCCCAGGGATGGGAGAGAGTGCGGCAGATGTACCCGGAATACCAATCGCTTTTCGCGGGATTCTGCTACACCGGATGGGCGCACAACAAATGCAGAAGGATCGAGGACATTCTTGATCTGTGTGCCATACGGAATTCAAAAGGGCTTTCCCGGTTTTCAGGATTTTTTCTCGATAGAACAGCCCGAAAAATGGCGAGCGGCGTTGAAAACGATCTGAAAAATATTATCGGGAAAATCCCGGGAAAAAGGCTCGAAGACAAAAGAGACTATATTTATCTTGATCAAAGATACAACAGTTTTATCCTTCCGTGGAAATCTTTTTTCTGGGAAAGAGATTTTCTGGTCAAAGCCCCCTTGCTGGATAATGATATCATTGATTTTGTGAGCCGGCTTCCTGTTGAGCTGAGAAACAACAAACATTTGTTCAGAGAAACCTGCAAATCTATGTTCCCGGGACTCTACTCCATTCCCAGGGCCCGGACAAGCAACTATTCTCCGGACTGGAGAAAAGAACTGCATTTGAAAGAAGAGACTGTACTGCAAAGACTTCGAGCTCAAAAACAAAATCCGCTTTCAGATGCATGGGAATACGAATCATTTCTCCGTCTAATTCAATACCTTTTTAAAGGACTTCCGGGGCAGGACCACTGGGGTGCTGTTTATAAAAATGCCCGAAAAATCATGCGGAAATTTCCTGAGATAAGAGTCCTTTTGAGACGGTTCTTCCCTTTGGTATTAGATGAGGTGACGGTTCTCCTCGGTCTGCTCTCTTTATTTGGTTTTGTTTTTGATATAGATTATATGGAAGAGAATGCAAATGCATAAACATGGACTTTGGTGCGCATTAAGATGCCTGTGAATAAATTATTAAAAGATGTCAGGAAACGAAAAGGGCTGCTGAAGGTCATAGCCAACATAAACTGGCTGACCGTTGAGAAAATATTTAATATGCTGGTCAGCCTGTTCGTCGGAGTCTGGGTCGCCAGATATCTCGGCCCGGATAAATACGGCGCCATGAATTATGCGGTGGCATTTATTGCCCTATTAGCCACTTTCTCCAGACTGGGGCTCGACACCATTGTGGTGCGAAACATCGTCCAAAATCCGGAAAAAAAGGATGATTATCTTGGGACAACACTGTTCTTGAAATTCATAGGCACTGTGGTTATGTTCGCTTTGGCCGTGGTTTTGATTAATTTTATAAAAACAGACCATCCTCAGATCAAAATATTTGTTTTGATCCTCGCGTTCGGGCATATCTTTAAATCATTGGATACCATAAATCTCTGGTTTCAGTCCCAGGTTCAGTCAAAATACACGGTTTTTTCCCGTTCCGCCTCGCTGACAATCATATCACTATTGAAAATCGTCTTTATCCTCACTCAATCGCCTCTCATCGCTTTTATCTGGGCCCTCATGCTTGACATGATTATTTCAACCGTATTTCTGTTTCTTTTCTACCAGACTAAAGGAGAGATCTCTCTATTCAAATGGAAAATAAAGATATCCGTGCTCAAAGACATGCTCAAAGACAGCTGGCCTTTAATGCTGTCCAGCATCGCTGTTATCATATACATGAGAATAGACCAGGTGATGCTGGGGGCCATGATAGGCAGCAGAGCCCTGGGAATTTATTCCGCGGCTGTGAAGATATCAGAGAAATGGTATTTCATCCCGATCATCATATGCATCTCTGTTTTCCCAGCTATTGTCAACGCGAAAAAGAGAAACGAAAAACTATACTTAAGCAGGCTTCAGAAATTGTATGACTTTTTTACCTGGTTCTCCATATCTTTTGCTCTGCTCATCACCATCTTTTCAAAACATATTATCCTTTTTCTTTACGGAAGAGATTATTTGCCAGCCTCATCTGTGCTTTCCATACACATATGGGCCGGTGTATTTGTTTTTCTGGCTATTGCCAGCGAGAGGTATTTGATTGCAGAAAACACCACAAAAATCTCATTTTACAGAAATTTATTGGGCGCTGTTTTCAATGTGATACTCAATGTGATACTCATCCCATCCTATGGAATAATGGGGGCTGCTTATGCCACACTCTTTTCTTATGCTGTTTCCGGATATCTGTCCAATATTCTTTTTAGAAAAAGCAGAAAGATTTTTGCAATGTTTTTAAAATCTTTGTTCCCGATACATTATTTAAAAAAGACATTGAAGTAGGCTTAACTGATATGAGGTATTTGCCATGGATGTTTTTGGCCCCAAAAAACGTGGCTTTTCAGGGTAGGCATCTGTGGAAAAGTAGGGTTAAGTTATTGATTAGATTAAAGATGCCCGGGCCCGTCCCCTCAAAAACCTCCCTCAAAAACACTCATAAAAACGCCTCAAAAACGTCCCGCTTTTATTAAAAGTCGTAGACCAGGCTCCCCCCTACAAACCACCAGTTCCGGTCCCCGTAATAGATATTGGTCTTTCTCTCCCAGTAATTGATATTGAGCGCAATCCCGATATCCCGCAAAATCCGCACCGCTACTCCAGCTGTATGCGTATTATAGATATCATTTCTCTGGATCAAGATCACATCTCCTTCCGGCCCCAGCCACCAGGAATCTTCCAGATAATCATTATTCCCGTAACTATAATCATAATCCAGTCTTAAAGAAGAACTGATATAAAAGGATACACCGGCTTTTATCTGGTTTTCGATATAAAAAAGACTCTCTGACCAGTAGGAAAACCGGTTGTCCCGGGTATATCCTGCCCGGAAACGAAGCCGCCGCATCCTGTACTCCATGTCCGCATTTCCCGCAAGCCCTGAAAAATCCGCCAGTTCCTCATCCAAAGGCTTAAATGACTTATATCCTAAGGATAAAGTCCCCCGCATGCGGCCCAACAGAGGAAACTGAAGCCCGGCATACACCTGGCGGGAATCCGAATCCCTCCATGCGGCATCCTCATCCAGGAACCGGTAAGAAGTGTACCCGCCTTTAATAAAAAAATAGCTGTCAGAGAGGACCTGGTAGTAAAACTCTCCGGATATCCCTTCTTCATTCCGGCTCAGGCGCTGGAACCAGGGAAATTCAGCCCCGGGCACATCCACATCCTGATAAGTGAGATTCTCATGGGAATACTTCACTCCCAAAGAAGTCCGGCGGGCTGTTTCATAAAACAGACTTCCTTCATATTGCTTGATCTGCACATTGACCCTGTAATCCACTTCAGTGGAAAACCGGTGCCTTCGGTTAGAGTAATTGTATTTGCCTCCTAAAACGAACCGGTTGAAAAGCTGCCACTTAACCTCAGGAGAAAAAACATGATTCCACCGTCTCTCCCTCTCTGTATTCATATAATACACATACTCGGGGTTTTCCCGAAAGGATAAGATCAGTGAATGCCCCGCCAGAAGATACGCGGTCACTTCAGGAGAGAACGTGGCCGTATAATCTGTGACCGGGTCATCTTCCTCTCTTTCTCTATACACATTCGCATCATATCCGATATTATTCAGCTTGATGCGCGGGACCAGATAAAAAGGCCCCACCCGCCACACAGACTGGTTCAGCACGCTCTGCCACAGGCTTTCAAAAGGCTGGTGTCCCTGCCCGTAAACCAACCCGGATGAAACCAAGATAAAACTTAAAAGAAAAACAGCTATTCGTTTCATTTTCACTGCTCACTGTCTCCTAAAGCCAAGAAGTAAGCAAGAGGAACAATCAAAATATTATTTTCTTTATCAAAATGGAGTGTATCTCTGCTTAAAAGAACGCCGCCTTTTACTTTTTTCAGACTTTTTTTATCTTCAGAAACAATCTGACTCTGATACTTTATTTCTAAATGGAATTCCGGTCTTTTATCCACAAACCCAATAAAATCAATTTCTCCCTTATTTCTCCAGAATGCCTGAAGGGGAAACTTCTGCCTTAAAAAAGAAATTCCGATGCTTTCTACAAGCCTGGCTTTATTATCAGGATTTTCCAACCATTTGCAGGCATAATCAAACGGCCGGTCACTCCCTCCACACCAACTATTAACAGTATGGAAAATAAACGGATCAACGAAATAAATCTTTCTTCTCTTCCGAAAAGAGAGATCTGCTGAATCCAATGACTTTACAGAGTAGAGAACATAAAGAACGAAAAGGCAAGTGAGGTCATCAATATAATTATGAACCGTGGAATGAGACCCTAAACTAGTGCTCTGAGCAATTGTTTTCCAATCCACAGGCTCAAACTTTTTTGAAATAATGACCGAGGCAATTTCACGAAAAAAATTCTCTCTCTTGCCTACTTTTGCCAAATCTCCCAATATTGCATTAAGATAGGTATAATAAGCGCTGTTTTCAACAGATGCATTTTTGAAGTACAAATTAATACTTAGAGGATATCCACCTACTAAAAGATAAGTATCGAATGCCTCCTTAATTTCTTTGCCGTAAAAGGATATCTCCTTAGTCTGAGAGTAAATTTCCTCCATTCGTAAAGTCAAATGATATGGGAATT
>JAGGYH010000060.1 GCA_021162615.1 Candidatus Aminicenantota bacterium | reverse complement strand
GTCCGGCAGCCTCTTCCCAAAAAGCTATTTTCTATATACTTGACCGGGCTTGTCCAATAAACGGTTCAGATTGTGATTCGCTTAGGCTCACACAATCTAACCTTATTCGTTCGGCAATTTGTATTTTCATGGTAGACAACATGTCACACGTTTTCTCTAATAATCTCGAACGAATACGAAAAGACTATCTATATGCATCACCACTTTATTAATTGACCTATT
The DNA here is from genome assembly GCA_021162615.1 of Candidatus Aminicenantota bacterium. GTDB lineage: Bacteria > Acidobacteriota > Aminicenantia > Aminicenantales > Aminicenantaceae > WJMT01. The sequence continues at coordinate 3,358 of JAGGYH010000060.1, read as the reverse complement.
TCCTCTTGTAAGCGCTGCGGGGCATTGCTTCTCAGCCTGCTGATCAACACAGACTTGGTTTTTTTCAGTCCCGGCTCAAAAATCTCCATATCTCCATGACTGTATCCTATTTAAATTATAGGGAACACCAATCCCTTGGATGTCAAAAACATTCTATAAATGTGTTATGGATTTGTTTTTTTGTCAACCGTTTTTGTAAATTGTTGCTTGGGAAGCTGATTTTACTCTGATTAGATTCGCAAGAGATGGCATTTTGTAGGTGTTGCTTATTCGATCATAAATATATTCATATGAGCTGATCACATGTTTCTTGGCAGTTTCGATGATTGTCATCATAGTATCTTTAGACTCTGTGCCCGCCTTTGTTTTTGTCTGGAGGCTAACATCTTCTCTTCGTTTTTGAACCCTGGCGGCATTCTCCGACCGATTATTATGCAAAGGAATCTCAGGATGGTTTAATACGGTTAGTAATTCCTTTTTTTTTGCTTTACTCTTTGCAATCCTCTCATCCAACTCATTATAACCTGTCTTAGTCGAAAACAATATATCAAATTCAGTGGAAATGGAATTGGCAAGCCCACAAGAGGGAATCTTCTTGTACTTATAAAGTTCACGATAGAAATTCCAGTAACATCCTCGAAATGCTGCCAATTCTTTTTGATGATTTGGAACAATAGGCCTTAAACGCTTATAATGTCTGCCATCATGAACCCAGCAGAGACTCAGATCATCAGTAATTAGTTTAAATTGCGGTGCATCATCACACAATAACAACTTTACAATCGGCATGCCGATCTCTTGGTGATAATGTGAATTGCACTAGCTTCCATTATTCTTGTTCGATGAAGTTTGCCTTTGTTAGGATCCGGGAATAAATTATTTAGCATTTCGTGCATCTTCTGCTCATTGAATGCGGTATTTGTTTCAACTTTATGCAGTAAGATTATCAGTTTTTTGGGAATCTTGAGCTGCTTAAGCAGACTAAAGGTTTCTTCATTGAACAGAAAATGTCTGGATTCAAAATTCCGTAAAACATCCAGGATTGTTAACCTGTCTTTGCGTTTTGTGGTAAAAAATACTGTGGCGAGAGGATTACAAACTATTTGGGTATAATAATTTTGACCGTTCACTCGACTTCCAGTATCATCAATTTGTTGGTAACTGCTGCTTTCAAGGCTTGCCAGATAAATCTCTGACTTTTCCTGATGAAAGACATCAATATGCTTAGTCAGCCGATCTGAAATATAACTGCCGGAAATTAAGACCCCAAAGTTATTGAGAAACTCATTTATCTTGGGAATCGACATATTATTAACATACTTCATTGATATGATATGTGAATTTATATGGGGGCCGAAGTCCCCTTCATAGCCGACTGGAACCTTTCCAAGCCAGGTCTTTTTCATAGATGCGGAATAATATATCTCTCGTTTAAATCTGACATTATCCGTTTTTATGATTAAATCCTGAACAACTTTATCTTCGTAACCTTTAGACTGCGCGTCTTTAGGCAGTTGTTTAGCGTCAACAACACATTTTTCTTCTCTATCAATCTGTATTTCAGGAAGTTTTGGAGTGCGCTTTCTTTTCTTATATCGAGCATACTTTACAAGTATTTTGATATACTGATTTGTTAAATCACTTCCTATAGCAGATTTTACAGCCTCTATAAATTCAGCTTTGCTTGAGTACTTTTTCCCAGTCAAGCTTTTTAAGTGTTTAAGAACTTCCGCAGGGATTCGATTCTCCTTGAGTTTCTCCAAAGAAGATTTGCCTAGTTTAAAACCTTCCCGGCTGATCTCATCCTCTGATGCCTCAGCGTCTTTCCGTTCTTGTTCTGATGAAATATTACCAGCATTTTTATTGTTTGGCTTAATATCAGGTTTACCTTGCTCCCCTTTTAGTTTATTGATTTCATCTTTAAGTGCTTGATTCTCCTCTCGCAATCTGGTGTTATCTGAAACTACATCTTCCACGAGGTTGTACAGGACTGACAAAATTTCTTTCGTTTTCTTATCTTCAATGTTTTTAATTTTATTTTGAATATTTTCCAAAACTTCGATTATGTCTTTTTTTGTCATAAGAAAACCCTAAATCATTAAAAAATATCTATTTGGTCCCATTTTGAAAATGGAAAAATCGTTGAATATAGGATAATTTGAGATTTATCAATGTTTCTCGTCGTTAACAGCCTGTAAGACAGAAAGTAAAGCCTGGCGTTCTAAAACAGGCATTGATTTATACCTCGTCATCCATCTTTCCCTTTTTCTTTTTATTTTCTCACGTTCTCGAAAATTATCGCCGAGGTAACGATAATCATGTAACTGAATAGGTGAAGTATAGTTCATCCATATCCATTCTGTTGCCATGCCATGATGAGTAGTTGCCTGAAAAGAATAGGTATACCAGTTGTTCAAAGAGTCCATATATAATTGCGACCCGTAGCCAGAGATCATGACCATACATGGAATCGATTTTATAACCTCCAACAGCTCTATGTGTTGGGCCAAGCTATATTCATATTTATAAATAGGGTAATATCTTTTTCTGGTTTCACGAAGGTAGGGAGGATCGCAGTAAATCAGTTCTTTGCCTGTAAAAGGATATTTTTTTATAAAAGTAATTGCATCTCCATGGATTAATTCAAAATCTATTTGATTCGTATTGGTCCATATTCCTATTACCTCTGGATCAATTTCTATCCCAATGTTGCGTTTGGCTCTTCTTTTGTAACGCATAATTGCCCCGCCACCGAGGTGACTTTCCAAATAAACTTCATGGGGTGGCATAAGATTAATATACTTTTGATATGTTCCTCCTTTTCCTCCTGGAAAATTCATGCTATATACTATCAATCATAATAAGGATGATGTCAAATAAAATTTTAACGTATGAAATAAAAAACAGACGAGAGTTACAAAAAAATGAAATTATGCCCTATAATGTGGCTTCATCATATTTGTTTTTGATGGCATAATTAGGGTGGGAGGCTTCATGAATAACATCACAATCATATTACCTGGATTTCCTATATTAGGCTGATAATTTAGTTTACCATAATATTTAAAGAGGATACCTCAGATCCTTGTAGCTTTTTTCAATTCCCCAATGAATTCTCCCACTTTTTTGACCAGGTCGGGCCCGGCCTTAAGATCATTGTCCTTTTTGATCGTGTGGGCCTCAATCAGTTTTATAATGGCGCTTCCAACAATAATCCCGTCTGCTACGGCAGAGAGCATGGATACCTGGGCAGGTTTGGAGATCCCGAAGCCTACTGCCACTGGTTTGTGGGGGGGGTGTGTGTTCGGGTAAGGGCCGGGAACGCGCGAGGGGGGGTGGGGGGTCGCGTGGTGTGGTG
>JAGGYH010000109.1 GCA_021162615.1 Candidatus Aminicenantota bacterium | reverse complement strand
TAGGCTCCCAGCTTGGTTCTCATTTTATGGCGGCAAGACTAAAATCCCGAACTATAAAAAAGATATTTGGGATTGTGCTAATTTTTGTAGCTTTACTCCTGTTAAGAGATGTATTTTTTAGGTAAAATAGGTTAAAAATGGAAAATAAAGCAGTTGAAGTTAGAGACTTAGCTAAGTCTTTTCATGGCTTTTGGGCAGTCAAAGGAATAAGTTTTTCGGTCCATAGAGGTGAAATATTTGGCTTTCTTGGGCCTAATGGGGCAGGCAAAACAACAACCTTGAGAATAATCACCGGTTTAAGCAGAGCTACAAGAGGCGAAGCTTATGTCTTTGGCCACAGTGTCAGAAAAGAAGAAATTTGGGTAAAAGAGCATATAGGTGTTGTTCCTGAAATTTCCAATCTTTATCCAGAGCTAAGCGTCTTTGATAATCTAATTTTTATAGGGCAACTATATGGTCTTCCTAAAAAAGAACGAAGCGAAAGGGCTCATCAACTCCTTAAAGACTTTGATCTTGAGCAAAAACGAAATGTTCTCTTTGCCAAGCTCTCCAAAGGAATGAAACGGAGGTTGACCATTGCCGCGGCTTTAATCCATAAGCCAGCCATTATTTTTCTTGATGAGCCGACCACCGGCCTTGACGTAGCCAGTTCCAGGCACCTGAGGCTTTTGATAAAAAAATTGCATCAATCTGGTGTAACTATTTTTCTGACCACTCATAATATTGCTGAGGCTGAGCAATTATGTCAGCGCATTGCTATTATTGTCAAAGGAAAAATAGTGGCTTTAAATACAACTCAAGCTCTTAAACAGAAATTACCGTCTGATAATCTGCTGATAATCAAAATCGATAGAACTGACAAAAGTTTGAGGCAGAAATTATCTAAGTTGTCAGGAGTAAAAACTGTTATCTTTGAAAATTCTCTTATAAGAATACAAAGCGATGACCTAAATTCTGTTCTCATCACAATACCTAATCTCCTCCAGCAAGAGAGAGTCAAAATATTATCGGTTAATACCTCCTCTCCTTCGCTGGAAGATGCTTTTGTCCATTTAACCGGTTTAGATTTGGAGCTGATGAAAATAGATAAGGAAATGAAAAGCTAAAATGTTTCGCTCATCATTAACCAAAACTTATTATGTAACTTTAAAAGATTTAAAAACCTATTATCTTAAACCGCCTCTAATTAGCTGGGGAATAATCATGCCACTGGCTCTTGTTTTTGCTTTTTACTTAAAAAATCCCCAGGGAATAAGACCTATTGTTCCGGGCTTAATAGGCATGGTTATTCTCTTTGGCTCAACCTCAATGGAAGGTGTAGTCATAACTTTTGAAAAAAGAGTGGGCACCTTGGAAAGGCTGCTTCTGGCCCCCCTAAGTAAAAAAACACTGCTTTTGGGTAAGATGATGAGTGGCGTAATTTTCGGTCTCCTCATGGGCTTATTATTTTTAGTTATTTCTTTTTTTATGTTTGAGTTAAATATTGATAATATTTTAGAAACGATTATTCTGATGATTTTCTCTGCCACCTCATCAGCTGCTCTGGGTATGTTTGTGGCCAGCAGTGTTAAAGAAGTATTTGAAGCCATGACTTTATTCAATTTTTTCCGCTTTCCCATGATCTTTATTTGTGGCCTCTTTATTCCTTTAGAGGCTATGCCCTCTATAATAAAATATTTAGCCTATTTCCTTCCCCTTACCTATTCAGTAGACGGCTTAAGAATTTCTTTACTTAATCAGCCCGGCGTTTTTCCGATGATCTTGAATATTGCTTTATTGATTGCTTTTACTCTTTTCTTCTTCTGGCTCAGCCTAATTATGCTGGAAAGAAGACTTCGGCAGGAGTAAAAAATGGCTGAGATGAAAATTTTTGAATCCATTCCTTGCGGAATTTTTGCCGTAAACAAAGAACTGGTCATAATCGATTTCAACCCTGCTGCCGAAAATATTACTGGATACAATAAAGACCAGGTATTGGGACGCAAATGTTATGAAGTATTCCCCAATCATTACTGTCACCAAGACTGTCGACTGGAACTAAGCCTGAATACTGGAGAAATAACCCAGCACTGGGATACAATCCTTCCCTCTTCTTCCGGAGAAAAAATCTTAATCTGTGCTTCTACCTCCCCCATAATAGAAGGCAAGTCCATAACTGGGGCAGTCATGTCCTTTCGAGTCATCTCCAAATTAATGGATATGCATCACCAATTTGAAAAAGAAAAACACAAATTAGAGACTATCTTAGAAAGTCTTGATGAAGGTGTTCTTACCATTGATCATAACTGGCAAATTACAAGCTTCAACCGGCGAGCAGAGGAGATTACAGGCTTCAAAAAAAAAGAAGTGCTCGGCAAATTGTGCCAAATTGTTTTCGGCCTGGATGATGCCGGCAACAAAAGTTTCTGTATTCGTGACTGCCCTATAAAACAGATGCTGGTCAACAAGCAGCTAATTCCAGAACAAGAACGGGAATTTATTAATCGCTGGGGAAAGAAGCTCACCCTCAGGGTAAATTTTTCTCTTCTGAAAGACAAAAGTGGAGAAGTCATGGGGGGTATAGAAACTTTTCGAGATATTACTACCCTTAAAAATTTACAGGAACAACTAAAGGGAAGGCCAAGGTTCGAAAATATTATTGGCCGCAGTAAAAAAATGCAGGAAATCTATGACCTCATCGAAGACATTTCAGAAAACGATGTAACTGTTTTAATCCAGGGAGAGACAGGCACCGGCAAAGAGCTTATTGCTTCAGCTATTCACCAAAACAGCAGGCGGAAGAATGGACCCTTCATAAAAATCAATTGTTCAGCTCTTCCCGAGAGTCTTCTGGAAAGTGAGCTATTCGGTCATGTCAAAGGTGCTTTTACTGGAGCTTATAGAGATAAGCCTGGCCGTTTTGAGCTGGCAGATGGTGGCACCCTTTTTCTGGATGAAATTGGTGACATTAGTCCTCTGACCCAAGTCAAATTGCTGAGAGTTCTAGAAGAGCAACAGTTCGAGCGCGTCGGAGGCACCAAGACTATCAAGGTAAATATCAGATTAATTGCAGCCACCAATAAAGATTTGAAAAAATCTATTAAAAACGGAACTTTTCGTGAAGACTTATATTATCGACTTAATGTCCTGCCTATTTTCATTCCTCCTTTAAGAGAAAGGCGGGAAGATATTGTTCTTCTAGCCAAACATTTCTTACGAAAATACTGTGAGCGTAAAAACGTTAAATTCTCCAAGCAAGCGCTGGATCTTCTCTTACAATACCCCTGGCCTGGTAATATAAGAGAACTGGAAAATGCTGTTGAATACGCTATTCTTCATTGCAAAGGGAATGAAATATTATCTAATTACCTTCCTCCAGATATTTTATATTACAGTCCTCCTATTATGAATCCGCCCGACCAAAATCCATTGGAGAAATCAGAAAAGGAAGCTATCCGCTTGACTTTAAAAGAAAGCGATGGCCAGCGCCTAAAAGCTGCCCGGAGACTAGGTATAAGTCGAGCAACTCTATGGAGAAAAATAAAAAAATATAATCTTGCGTAGCATTATTGAAACATAGGTGTATCACTTCTTATACATATTTACTAATAAATCAAACCACTTCTTCCTGATCAATAGAATAACTCCTTCAATATCAACTATTTATATTTATGGTTCTTCTCCCATCTTCATCCCGGCATAAGAATTGCAGATATAATTATTGTTATAAGTGAAGGCCAAAAATGGTTATTATGCTCGGTTTAAGATACCTGATTGAAGGGGCGGTAGCCCAGGCAATTAAAGAATTCAAACAATCAATAAGACATAATCCTCAATCTATTACCGCCCACTATTTATTAGGTCTAAGCGAACTGGAAGCAGGAAGCTATGCTCAGGCTGAACTGGAATTACAGAATGTTCTTGAGGTCAATCCTCGATACCTGAGGGCTATGGACAAATTAGTACTGTGTTTTATTGCCCAGGAAAAATACATACAGGCTTTGGAGCTCTTCACCAAATTTTCCCATGCTAACTTCTCAGTTTCCCACGAGTATTATACCCGGAAAATATTCAAAAAAATAGAAAACTTATTATTTAATAGACTGCAGCAAGCTCCTTTTTCGGCTCAAATTTATAATTCTCTGGGGATAGTCTCCTATTTGATGAGGCGAAATAACCAAGCTCAGCTTTTCTGGCGTCAATCTTTAAAGATCGATCACAACCAGCCTGAAATAATAAACATCTTGAATCGAATCACTTTAACCGAAACTTCTAAAAAAAATAAAGGGGAAAATACAAAATGTTTAGAGAAACAACAAGACAAAAAAGTAAATTAAAGCTCTTATCTAGGTATTTAAGAAGTGCTTTTATGAGAGCCTTTATAATAAAAATTAACCAAATGGAGGGATAACATAAACCATAACAATTTTTACAAATTACGTCTCAGATCAGCTTTAGCTTTTTTGAATCTCATATTAGCAACTGATGTATTGCGCAAAATTGGCCTAGAGATAGCAGTTAAGCGGTTGTATAAAAATCTCGTAGAGGTAAACCCAGATGGCCATCCCCAACGGGTCCAAAAAGACAAATTCTACGTAATCCGAAATATGTTTCATTCCATCAATAAAGCTTTAGATAATGACCACATTTCTCCTTCAGTATGACGGGCTCTGCTGAAAATTTTGGTTGGTAATATTATGCTGGGCGAAAAAGAGCGCCGAGCTCCATTTATAAAAAAGTTTAATTTTGAACCACCTGGTTTTGTGACCATCAGCCCTGGTAAGCGCTGCAATCTACATTGTATCGGCTGCTATGCTTCCAGCTCCTCGGCCAATGCCGAAAAATTGGATTACGATATTGTCAGTCGAATTGTTCAGGAAACCCACGACAGCTGGGGATCTCATTTTACAGTTATCTCTGGAGGGGAACCCCTAATGTGGCGCAGCCAGGGCAAAGACATTATTAATCTAGCGGCTGATCATCCTTATACTTTTTTCATGATGTACACTAACGGAACATTAATTAATGAAACAACTGCCTCACGTCTGGCAGAAGTTGGCAATCTTACCCCGGCTATTTCTGTTGAAGGCCTGGAAAAAGAGACCGATGCTCGCCGTGGCCAAGGCGTCCACAGCCGAATTCTTAAGGCCATGGAAAATTTGCGCCACTATGGAGTTCCTTTTGGAATATCGGTCACAGCTACCAAAGAAAACGCTGATCTAGTAGTTAGTGATGAATTCATCGATTTTACTTCGAGGAACAGGGTGCCATTTATGGCTGGATATTTCAATACATGCCCATTGGCCGCAGTTTTACTTTAGATCTTATGGTTACCCCTGAACAGCGCCAGCGAATGTATGAGCACGAACAGTATCTCATTCGAGAAAGAAAAATCTTTATGGCTGATTTCTGGAACAGCTGCCCTGTAAGCAATGGCTGTATCGCCGGAGGAAGGCCTGGAGGTTATTTCTATATCGACTGGAATGGTAATATCAGCCCTTGCGTTTTCTATCCATATGCAGTTGACAACATCATCAAAATTTACAAAGAAGGCGGTCATATAAATACAGTCCTCACTTCGCCTTATTTTGAAGCGATCCGCAAGTGGCAGCAGGAATACAGCTATAATAAGCCTGCCGATCAAGTGGGCAATCAAATTGTACCCTGCCCTATCCGTGATCATCACCTTACAGCTTACGAAATAATCACCAAGCACCAAGCTCAACCCATAGACTCAGAAGCAGCGGCTGCTTTAAAAGATAAAGGTTACCATCAAGGTTTAGCTGCTTACGGAAATAAGGCAGCTGAACTAACTGAAGACATCTGGGAGAAAGAATACATTGGGCCCGAAAAAAAACAGGCTGCAGAAGAAATGACAAAAGACAGACTAAAACAGGCCACTCAGGCAGAATTAAGATAAAAGCAGAGGGAGATAAAGGGCGGCAGACAGCAGAGATAGCTGTTAATTAACTTTTATCCCATTTTCTGAAGAGAAAAGATACCTCAAGATTGAGGGTTGTTCCCGCTCTCAGCCGGAATAGAACTAGTAAAATTTCCCCTCTGCCGCTCCCGCTCCTAAAATTCAGAAGGGGTACCCTTGAAAAGGAGAAAAAATGAAAGTCTTATTGATAAACCCACCTACATCGAATTCCTACGCTAAATTAGGGGTAAATATGCCTCCTCTGGGAATAGCCTATCTGGCTACTGTTCTCCAAAAGGCTGGGCATAAAGCCCAAATAAAGACTGTTCAATAATACAGATTTCAAACTTTAACCACAGGGCTAACATTTCCAGTAGTTTTATATCAAAAGATAATATCTTGAGTCAAGACAATATCATGTTCAATAACATGCATTGCAACATTATCGATTCCCATATAGGTATTCGTATGTTCCATACGGTAGCGATTTTCTTTAAGAAGCCCAAATCCACGCTCTATGGCTGTGCGAAAAGGCTTCAATTTTTTATAGATAATAGTATTCGGAGTCGCTGGCCCATATTTCCGATAGCTATTTTTAAAGTGGGTATAAAAAGTATACCCGTTATGACTTGATGTTTTAAGATAAGGGCAATGAAAAAGCTTTCCTTGATTGTCCTTTTTGCAAATCCTTTGACATACATATTTTGTACGGCCTCTTCCGTAATCCAGAACTGTTTTTATAAGCGGATAGCCAAGCTCACAAAGAGGTGTTCCATCAGGATTGAATCCTTTGGGATAGACTATCTTGCCCCGGATAATAATCGGAATAATCGCATAGCCTTCGTATATCCCTTTATGAATCTCCTCAGAATCATAACCCGCATCCAGGACAATATAGGCGATATGAAGAGATGGGAATCTCTTTTCGAATTCATCCAAGAGCGGGAATATATGCATTTCGTCAGAATCTCTCCGGGTACTGATAATGCTGACCATGGGGATTCCAGTAATCGTTATCAGGGAATGGGCCTTATGTCCCACAGGATATTTATCTTTATAATGAGGCCGGCCAAAACTTACCGAAGGATCGGTAAAAATCCATGAACCATCTTTTTGTTTTATTCCTTTGGAGGAACAGTAAGATCTGATTGGAGTTGAATCGTCTATGAGGATGAGGCCCTCACGGCGATTGTTGGGGAGTTGTTTTATATTGGGGTTTAAGAGTCCCCGTTTATTGGCCTCGTTAACAAAGTTGACGTGGATTTCGGCATATCTTTTGACACCGAGATGTTTTCTCAGGGTGTTATAGGTGTTATGGGCTGGAGTCGGACCTTTATCAAGGAGGCATAGATGTCTATAGGTGCTGTTTTCAGAAAGACGCCTGGCAAGGATTCTATCCGAGACGAATGTCTGTTTGACTTTCAGCATTCGCGACAAAAAGAGGCCCAACCCGTATCCTTGAGGTCCAGCCTGGGAATAACATTTTTCTATAACAGGATGAATATTGTAGAGGTTGATTTCTCGGAAATAATTCACCAGGTCATTGTCTTCATTGATGAGGTCGAGATAGGCGCTGGAAATTTTGGGTATAGGCAATTGATAATCAGTCATGGGTAATCTCCTATGAGAAGTGTTCAATAATAAAGTGGGTAGCTGTTCAATACTCACACTACCCCAAAATAGGAGGAAACCCAAGACGTAACTCCTTAAAGAATAAAATATTTGCATAAAATATGCTTATTGACTAAGAAAGCAGGAAAACACCGAAAAAGTGGGGATAACTTTTCATAAAAAATGGGGATAACTTTCGGTAAAATGAGCTATTATTACCCGTTTTTTGGCGAAAAATGGGGATAAGTCCAAAAATTGCCCTTTATAAGTTATTTATATTCAATTAGTTACAGGTATTGAACAGTCTTAATTTATTAAAGTTTTTCAAACGATAGCTTTGGCCATCGATATTGAAGATATGGGCTTTATGGAAGAGCCGGTCCAGGATAGCGGTGGTGGCCATCTCATCAGAGGCAAAGATATGCACCCAGTCT
>JAGGYH010000123.1 GCA_021162615.1 Candidatus Aminicenantota bacterium | reverse complement strand
GGGATGGGGAGTCTTTTGTTTTATAACGGCCAATCCCCGGTTGATAGGACTTCCGGGGGACGGTGTCGTTCCCAATGAGATTCTTGTGTTTGCGCTTTATATCCCTTTAGCGCTTTTATTTGGATGGTTTCTCGGAGTTGTGTGGGAATGGTCCCTTAAGCTCAGATGGGGCGTTCCTGTGATAATTATCACTGCAGCGCTTCTTGTTTTTTTTGGAATGAAAAACCAGCTCACACTCGTGGATCCCTTTTTCCAGCTGCTCCTGCCTGAGGATTTGAAGGCCTTTGAATGGATAGAGGAAAAGGTGCCTGAAGACGCTTTTTTTCTGGTAAACGGCTTTGTCATGGAGGATTGGCAATCAGCGGCTGGGTCGGATTCCGGGTGGTGGCTTCCTTTTTATACCCGGAGGAAGAGCACAGTACCTCCGGCTCTCTATGCCATAGAAGAACTGAGCCCAGGGATTGAAAGAGAAATGTATGCCCAAATTGTCAGAGAAGTGAGGGAGAGTGGGGGGAGAGTCCATGATTTAGGGAAAGTTCTCTGTAAGTATGGTATCACTCATGTATTTTTGGGATCAAAAAGAGGGGGTGCGGCTTATGAGCCTGATTCACAATTGATTCCTGAGCGCTGGCTGAGGGATAATAAGGACTTTCATTTGGTCTTTCAAGAGGGAAAGGCTCAAGTGTGGGCGTTTGAGAAATGATGAGATCATGAAAAAAGCAATTTTTGTGGTATTTTTCTTAGCCGCGGTCCTTCTGCTTAATTTTGTAGTGCCTCCTTTTCAAAATCCTGATGAGCCGCCGCATTTTGCCATCGCTATGATTTATGCTCATGGGGAAGAGCATCGAGATGAGGTTGAGTCGGAAGTAATTCAGCTTATGGACAAGTACAACTGGTGGAGGCATGCGGGGATGGGGCGGCCAGCAGAGCTTCCAGAGAGACTGTCTCAGATCTCTATTTTTCAAAGGAATTTCAAAGGTGAAGATTTCAGGGACATGCACGACTATATCGTGCTCTATCATTTTGTTCTGGGAAAGGCTTTGGGGCTTTTTTATAGAGGGAGTTTGGAGGAAGCTTATTTTATCTGCCGGCTGGTCTCCATTCTGTTTGTGGGAGGCGCGCTTATCCTGATCTTTTTGTCCTTTAGGAAAATCGAGGCACAGAAACACATCTTTTCCTTATCTTTTCTTTTTGTGCTGTTTCTCCCTCAGTTTTTGCTGGCAGCCATCACGGTGAGCTCAGACGCTCTGGCTGTTTTATTGGGCTGTTTGTTTTTTTATGCGGCGTTGTCTTTAATAGTGGGAGAGAGGAAGGTGATTTATTTTATTGGGCTTATTGGCGCAGCAGTGGTGGGTTTTTTTACGGACCGATCTGTTTTTCTCTTGATCCCAATGTCTCTGATATTTCCTTTTTTTCTCATCAAAAAAGAAAAATATAAAGAATCCATTGTGAATGGGCTGGGGTTTTTGGTGGTGGCTTTGATGCTCTTTGGGATTGTGGCCAACCTTTTTCCATTGAAGATTGAGCCTTCACTGGACCTTTTTGGGGGAAATTTGACGAGAGTCGGAGAGGCTCTGCCCGGGCTCTTTTCGCTGGATTCGTTCAGCTTGAAATTTTATGCAACCACAATGGATGGGTTTTTCCTCAAGTTCGGATGGATGGCTTTTGGCCTGGGCCTGGGATTTTATCTGTTCTGGAGGCTGCTGGTCACTCTGAGTGCAGCCGGGGTACTTGTCTTTTTGGGGGAGAGGGGAATGAATTTCATCAGGCGTTTGTCTGAGTGGATGAGAAGGATAAAAAGAGCTTTGGGGACTGATAAAGTAAAGAAGAGATGGCGGCGCTTACGAGAGGAGAAGTCTCAAAAGACAGATAAAGACGGGTTGATTGGGAAGTGGATGTTTTTCTCTTTACTGGCGGTTTTATTTAATTTGATTGCGGCATGGACTTATTATGGAAGCCACCAGGTTCTAGCTCAGGGGAGGCATTTCTTTCCCTTGATCATACCTATTGCGTTTTTATTTGTATTGGGATTGAGGCAGATCTTTGATAGGATACGCCCGGGATTGGGCCGGGTGGCGGTCATGGGTTTTGTGGTGATTGAGTTTTTCATCCTCAATTTTGTGATTTGGGCGCAGATGGTGCCGGTTTTTCATATGATGATTAAGAGCCCGTATAAAGGAATGTAAATACGGTTAATTGTGAATTGTGAATGAATCATTACTTCATTACTTGACATTTTCATTGTTTCCTTTTATGATTCAGGCAGGGATTAAAAAATGCTTTGTAAGAAAACCTATAAAAATCAGATCACTCTTCCTAAAAAAATTATGGAGGAGTTTGAAGACTATGAATATTTTGATGTCAAAGCTTCTAAAGGAAAAATTATTCTTGAGCCTGTCAAGATGACATCAAGGGATAAGATTCTCCTGGAGAAAGTCAGAGATAAGATTAAAGCGCTCGGTCTTACAAATAAAGATATTGAGGATGCTGTTTCCTGGGCTAGAAAAGAGTGAGCTCTGAATCGATTCCAAAAATCGTTATAGATACCAATGTGTTTATTTCTGCATTATTGTTTCGCGGATCCACCAGCCGGCTTGTTTCTTTTTGGCAGAAAGGCATGGTTTCTGTGCTCTTATCGTCAGAAGTTTTGAAGGAATACGCGAAAGTCCTGGCTTACCCGAAATTCAAGCTGACAAAAAAAGAGATAAGGGGAGTTATTGAGCAGGAGCTTTTACCTTATGTTATTCCGGCCAAAGTAAAAAACCATCTGGATGTTATCACTCAGGATCCCTCAGACAACAAGTTTCTGGAATTGGCAAAGACAGGAAGCGCTGATTATATTCTGAGCGGGGACAAGCATCTTCTGGATCTTAAAGATTTTCAGGGGATTAAGATTGTGACCCCGGCGGTATTCTTTGATCTTTTTAAAAAAAGAGAAAAGAGAAAATAATGATTGGATTTTTGTTTACATTATGCTACTATGGTAGCATAAAATGAGTATGTTATGCTAATGGGACGACATAAGTGGAACTATTTCGTTTAAAAGAACAGAATCAATACTGGGAAAATCCTCAAGCTATACAAAGGGATTTCCATATTAAGCTGCTTTCTTCTTTCC
>JAGGYH010000146.1 GCA_021162615.1 Candidatus Aminicenantota bacterium | reverse complement strand
TTGAAGGAGCATTATGTCCATTTTCCACGGCCAATCGGCTTTTTTTAAGATAAAGCATTTATGGTCGTGAAAAGTGAGCCACTTCATGACTGACTCTTTTCCTCTCTGACTTTTCCTCTAAGCCTATGGCTTTTGCCCCGGATATTGATGACGACACTGTGATGCAGCAGACGGTCCAAAAACGCTGTGACTATGACCTGATCATGGAAAAGTTCTGTCCAGTCGGAAAACGCTTTGTTCGATGTGATGATGGTGCTGGTCTTCTCATAGCGATTAGCGATGAATCTGAAAAACAGGTTGCACTCCTCTCTGTCTATCGTGGTGTAACCGACCTCATCAACTAATGTTGAGCTCAACATTAATAGATGAGATCGGATACACTCCCATTGAGAAACGGGAGGCCAATCTCTTTTTTAGCATGATAAGCGAGATGTATGAGAAAAAATCCATTGTCGTCACTTCCAATAAGAGCTTTGACGCCTGGGCAGAGATGATGGGTGATAGTGTTATGACCACAGCTCTTTTAGACCGTCTCTTGCATCATGCCAGGGTCTTTAACCTGGATGGTGACTCGTATAGAATCAAAAATCAAAAAAAGGAAGTTTGAAATCGTTTCCGCATGGAATCTCTTATGTATTTTTGTTTACCGAAGGTGGTGTATTTTACCTTACCACACCCTATGCACTTTTACTTACCGAAAGGGGTGCAAAAGTCCTTGAGTTTTACAAAAGGCTATCAATTTTACTGAGAATAATAGAGGGAGGCCTATCATGGCAATACGAATCGTGCGTCTCGGGGCCAAAAGATTCAGTGAAGAAGGAACGCGCATAGGGACGGTGAGACGTCCGCCACGCGGTGTACCTAAGAGCGAATACGCGTCACAAAATTGGTATGATGTGTGGCTCCCAAACATAGCCCCAAGCGCTGAACTCATGAAACTGGGGAAGGCTACTGAAACAGAAAAGGACTGGGCTATATTTGCCAGAAAATACCGCGCTGAGATGACAGCTCCTGATCAAAGCAGAATTCTTGATCTGCTTGCCGCCCTCTCTCACAACGCAAACTTTTCTATTGGCTGTTACTGTGAGAACGAAGCGCGCTGTCACAGATCCATACTAAGGGAGCTGTTGGCAGAAAGAGGAGCTAAGATCGAATAAGTCTGGTCCCATTTTTCATTCCGGAAGATCGAAAATAATATTCTTTGTTTCATTCTTGAAAAAATCTTGCATAATACAAAATAGGGAATGATAATAAAAATATCATTCTTCTTTTATAAAAAAGGCAAAGAAAATGGGTTATACGGTTATAGAAAAGATCATACAGCGGCACACCCAACAGGAAGTCCGACCGGGACATATTGTGTGGATGATACTGGATGTGCGCTCGGCCCGGGATTTCGGAGGTCCTAATGTGGTGAAAAATTTCCAGAAGGAGTACGGAGACAAGCCTGTTGCAGACAGAAAGAAAACCTTTTTCACATTTGACCTTTCCGTGCCGGCCTGTTCTCTGAAGTATGCGGACAGCCAGCAGATATGCAGGGAATTCGCCAGGCGGAAAGGGATAAAGGTGTATGATGTGAACGAGGGGATCGGCTCACATGTTCTGATAGAAAGAGGGCATGCCGCATCCGGCAGTACGGTGGTGGGCACAGACAGCCATATGAACATTCTTGGTGCGGTAGGCAGTTTTGGCCAGGGAATGGGGGATGTGGATATCACATTTGCGTTTAAGACCGGAAAAACCTGGTTTGAAGTGCCTGAGACCGTTAAAGTGATTCTCAAAGGCGAGTTCAATGCTCCTTCTTCTGCCAAAGACCTGACATTATTTATCCTCAGCAAACTGGGAACCAGGGAAGCGGCGCTCAAAGCTGTGGAATTCTACGGGGAACCGGTAAAAGAGCTTTCTCTTGCAGGCCGCATCACTCTCTGCAGTATGGTGACGGAAATGGCGGGAATCGTGGGCTTTGTACCTGAGGCAAATGACAGATTCCTGAAGGAGATTCAGGATTTATCCGGAGTCGAATACAGGCCTCTCACAGCAGACCCGGATGCCCGCTATGCGGAGGAGATTGAGATCGATGTATCCGGGCTTACTCCCAAAGCCGCCGCACCTTTTCAGCCCACCAATGTCAAGGATGTCAAAGACCTGAGCCATGTGTCCATTGATTCCGGGTTTATCGGCTCCTGCACCAACGGGCGCACCGAAGACATGAAAGCAGCGGCTGATGTGCTCAAGGGGAGAAAGGTCAAGCAAGGTGTGATTTTAAAAATCGTTCCTGCGACCCGAAGGGTCTATTCGGAAATCCTGAAGCAGGGGATTCTGGATGATTTGTTTGAAAGCGGCGCAGTGGTGAGCAATCCGGGATGCGGGGGATGCGCTGAAGGCCATATCGGGCTGACCGGAGAAGGGGAGACCCAGATCAGTACGGCGAACCGTAATTTTGCAGGAAAACAGGGCAAGGGGAACAATTACCTGGCGAGCCCCCGGGTGGTGGCAGCCTCCTGTGTGTTGGGAAGAATAGCCAGTCCGGAGGACCTGTAATGAGTGAATTCGTTTTCAAAGGAAGGCTGTGGGTTTTGAAAGACGATAAAGGAAATCTGATAGAGGATATTGATACGGATCAGATCTATCACAACGCCTATCTTCATATAACCGATATTTCAGAGATGGGCCGCTATGCTCTGGGAAATCTGGAAGGATGGAAGGATTTTCCCTCTAAAGCCAAACCGGGGGATATCATTGCGGCAGGCCGGAATTTCGGCGCCGGCTCCTCCAGGCAGCAGGCTGTGGATTGTTTCGCGGCTTTGAAGATAAGCCTGATCATGGCGCCTTCCTTTGGTGCCATTTATTTTAGAAATGCGGTGAATTCCGGTTTTCCTGTTCTGAAATGTGCGGAGCTGGAGGCACTGGCCGAAAAAGAGCATATCAAGACAGGGGACCGTGTAGAGATCGACATCAGGATCGGAAAAGCTCGGAACACCTCTACGGGAGAAACATTTCAGGTGGAGCCTCTGAGCTCTGTACAGAGGCAGATTTATGAGGCCGGCGGATTGTTCGCCTTTGCCCAAAGCATGGAGGAGAGATAGAGAAGTGCTTATTCTTGCGGTGGATACCACATCTTTTGCCGGTTCCGTGGCACTTCTTAAAGGAAAAGAACTGGCAGCGGAAATAAATTCGGAATCTTTTCTGACCCATTCCGAAAGGCTTCTTCCCGCCGTTGACCTGCTGCTCCGGTCAAAGGGATTAAAGGTCAAGGATATAGACGGGTATGCCCTGGCTGTAGGTCCCGGCTCTTTTACGGGGATACGGATAGGGATGAGCACGGTCAAGGCTCTGGCTTTTGTTACCGGGAAACCCGTGGCTCCGGTCTCGAACCTCAAAGCCCTGGCTGTGAAGATAAAAAATCCCTACAGCCGTCTTCTCTGTCCTATGATAGATGCGAAAAAAGAAGAGATCTATGCGGCCTTATACGAATCAAAAGGTCCGGATTTGAAGGAGATCATTTCTCAGGGCTGTGTGGGGCCGGATCTTTTTTTGTCCGGACTTCCGTCCAACCGTCTTATCCATTTTATAGGGAGCGGATGCCAGGCTTACAAAAAAAAGATATTCGATTACCTGAAAGACAAAGCCAGGTTTTCTTCGCGGAGCCTTTTTACCGCTTATGAAGTGGGCCTTCTGGGGCATGACCTTTTTATGAAGAAAAAAGGGATTGATTTCAGGGAATTAAAACCACTCTATTTAAGAAAATCCCAGGCGGAGGAAAACAATTAGCAAACCACTGTCTTCAAGGTGTGCCTTTTATCTTCGCAGGATGAGCAGGGAGGACCTCCGGTTTGTCATGGAAATAGAAGGAAAGTCGTTTTCCAATCCGTGGCATTTGTCATCATTTGAAGGAGAGATCGAAAATGATGATATCTCGTTTCCGTATGTGATGATCCACCCAGAGACCGGTGAAATTATAGGATACATCATCTTCTGGCAGATAGGACAGGAAGTCCAGATCAGCAATTTCGCGGTTCACCCGGATTACAGGAGGAAAGGTTTGGGGAGCTCAGTGTTGAGCAGAATGCTGAGAATCATTAAGGAGCGGGGAGCCAGGGTGGTTGTTTTAGAAGTCAGGGAATCCAATAATTCTGCCCGGTGTTTGTATGAAAAATTCGGATTCGAAGCAGCCGGGATCAGAAGAAATTACTACAGCCGGCCGGATGAGGATGCGGTGGTGATGGTCAAAAAGATAAAATGAAGTGAGTAATGACAGAGGAGGGGGTCAGTAGGAGACTTTGAGGAGGCAGAGGCCTCTGGCCGGGGCCGTGGGTGTGAGAGGAGAGCGTTTTTTCTCCTTAAACAATTGATCGATCCTATCCAATGATATTTTGCCTCTGCCTGCGGCTAAAAGCGCTCCCGCCATGGTCCTTGCCATATACATAAGAAATCCGTCAGCTTCGACTGTGTAGAGAATCATTTTCCCCTGTTTTTTTATTTCCGAGCGCGTCACGTTTTTGATTGGATGGCGTAGCCGGTTTGAAGAAAAGGATGTAAAATCATCTTTTCTTATAAAAAGGGATGCGGCTTCCTGCATTTTCCGGATGTCCAGAGGTGCGGGGTGATAGAGAGCGTATCTTGTTTCAAACGGCGTTATATCAGGGGCATTGTATATGCGGTACTGGTATATTTTTGATTTGGCCTGTTTTCTGGCGTGGAATTCTTTGTCTGAGATTTCGACTTTGAGGATCCGAATGTCCGGGGGAAGATTTCCGTTTAAGGCGCGCAGCAGCTCGTTTTCTGAGTAATGCAAATCAGCTTTGAAGTGAGCGACCTGGGCGGCGGCATGGACGCCGGCATCTGTTCTTCCGGCTCCAATAAGCTTTATCCTTTTTGATTTGAAAAGATAAAGGGCATCTTCAATGACACCCTGGATGGTCTTTTTGCGGGGCTGGATCTGCCATCCGTGATAATCCGTGCCGTCATAGCATACGGTGATCTTGAAATTTTTTACCATTATTTTTCCTGTTTAATAATGCAGTAAGCGTAATGTAATCGGAATAATCTGGCAGTGAGGTTGAAGCGGCATTGAAGATTTAGCCTTCGAATGAGGCTTTTCAAGGGTACCCGGCTTACTGTTAGATTCATGCATTTTATTTTCTTTAGCTGACCAGGGGAAAGTACTGTTTCAGCGCCAGGTCCACTGCCTGCTCCGGGGATTCTGCCTTTATGATCCCGTCTATCTCCCAGGTGTCCAATCCTATGACCTTTTTTCCCTGAATGAAACCGTAAGCGATCTCGGAGAGGGTACCATACTGCCCGTCTATGGCTATCAGCACATCTGAGTTCATCACCACCAGGGAATTCCTGGAATAACCGAGGCCGGTCGTAACAGGGATGTCTATGTAAGAATTCGCATCTTTTAGGGATGTGCCGGGAAGAATCCCAATGCTGAGCCCTCCGGCTTCCTTGTTTCCTCTGGCAGCGGCTTCCATGACCCCGCTCAGACCTCCGCACACAAGGACAGCCTTTTTTTGGGCGATGAGCCGGCCAACTTCATATGCGGCTTTGCGGAACTCCGGGCTTGGCTTAGCTCCTCCGATGATGCCTATACGCACTCTTTTTCGAATGTTCATGATAAACCCTCGACTCGTGATATGTTATTATAATGCAAACCGGTATTATGAAAAAGGGAAAAAATGAGAAAGGCTGGTGTTGAAAAAATCTTGCATATCATTGAAAAGAAAATAATAATATAAAATTGGTTAAGATTCTGATAAGGAGTCACACATATGGAAAAAGAAAAAGACTTCCTTGAAGTCAGTGCTTTGAGCAGCGAAGAGAATAAAAAATTAATCCTGGAAATCGAAAACACTCTGGCTGAGAAGAAAAAGAAAGGTATCTTTTCAGACAAAGAAATTAGGGAGATCGAGGAGGTAGAGCTGGAGCCGAATCTGGATATAAAAGATGTGATGGGGGTATGGGAAGACATGATGTTTAAACCCAAAAAGTAAAGAGGGAGAAAATGGGGCGTTACAGGCGCAGCACATCAGAAGAAGCGATAGCTGATAGAGTCAGGATCGATTATGATAATCTCAGCGCGGCAGATATCATGAGGCAGATCAAAGAGGAGACAGCGAAGAGGAGTGGTTCTGGATCGAGCCCGGCTGCGGATTTGCCTGAAGGAGGAAGCAAGGCCATGAAATCTTTTATTAAAACTGTTCTGCTTAAATCAGCAAGGCCTTTCCGGAGTTTAATAAAATTACTGATCCATGATCCTCATCAGGATTTGATGGCAGAGACCTACGAAAGGCTCCGCATGCTGGAGCAGGAACACGGGGAGGACAGAAAAAAGGAATACATCAAGCTCCTCTACGGACTCTCTCATAATATCGTGGTGGAGCTGACGAAACTTAAGATCGAGGTGGATGATTTGAGAGTCAAGCTCAGTATTCTTGAGAAGGATTTCGAGAATTTCAAAAAGAGAGAAAAGGCTCTGGAGAGGCATGTATTCAAATAAGCGGGCGGCCTGACCAAGGGGATATCTGAAGTGGACGTTCATCAATTCGCGACCTCATTATCGTACGGCGATGCGATCTCAGATGAAATGCTGGAGATCCGGAAAGCTTTGAAGCAGAACGGCTATGGTTCGGAGATATTCATAAAATATTATGACAACAAGACGGCTAAGTATGCGCGGGATTTCAGGGAATACAGAAATTTCAGTTCAGAGAGAAACATTGTCATCTTTCATTTTTCCATAGGCTCTCCTGTGTCAAAGATGTTCTTTAGGATTCCGGATAAAAAGGTCATGATCTATCACAATATCACTCCCTTTACATTTTTTTTGGACTATCACCGGATACTGGCAAGAGAATGCTACAAGGGGCGTCTTGAGCTTAAGATGTTTGCGGATAAGGTCGACCTCGCCCTTGGAGACTCGGAATACAACCGGAAGGAGCTTGAAGAAGCCGGGTATAAGAAAACAGGAGTCCTTCCCCTGCTCCTTGATCTGTCCAAGTTCGATCAGGATGGCGATCCTGTGACCACCGAGATCTTTGATAACGGGAAAAAGACCCTTTTGTTCGTAGGAAGGGTGGCCCCCCATAAAAAATTCGAAGATGTGATAAAGGTCTTTTATTTTTATAAGAAATATTTCCATGCCGAGTCCCAGCTTATTCTGGCCGGTGATTACAGGGGAATGGAAAAATATTATGCCGGGCTTCAGAGGCTCATAAAAAAGCTGGAGCTGGAGGATGTCCATATAACAGGGCATGTGGATCTTTCCGAGCTGGCCGCACATTTTAAGGCGGCGGATATTTATTTAAGCATGAGCGAACACGAAGGTTTTGGCGTTCCTCTTATTGAGGCTTTTTACAACCGCGTCCCTGTGGTCGCTTATGAAGCCGGAGCGGTCCGGGAGACCATGAACAAAGGGGGCGTCCTGGTAAAGAGGAAGGAAATGCTCCGCATTGCAGCGCTTATTGACAGGATAAATGAGGATGGGTCATTCAGGGAAAGGTTGATAAACGGGCAGAATAAAGCGCTGGGAAAATACCGGAAGGACAATGTCAGCCGGATTTTAATGGAACATATTCGAGAGGTTTTAAGAAAATGAAAGTCAATCAACTGGTGCCCAGTTATCACAGGGGAGATGCGATCGGTGATACGGCCGGTCACATAAAGAGATTCTTATTGTCTCAGGGGTTTGCATCAAACATTTACTGTCTTGACAGGGACCTTGAACTGGAAGACGAATCAGAGCTTTTCGCGCATTTTCCGGAGCTGGGCGAGGGGGATATCACACTCTTTCATTTCGCTCTTCCGTCGCCCATGACAGAGGCGTTCAAAAAGCTTCCGGGAAAAAAGGTCCTGATCTATCACAACATAACTCCTGCTGAGTTTTTTGAAGATTTCAGTGAAGAGATGGCCCGGATAACGCGTTTGGGAAGGCAGGAAGCTGCGTCTCTGGCCGGGTACACTCACCTTGCGCTGGCTGATTCGGAATACAACCGGCTGGAACTCGTGGATTTCGGATTCAAAAAGACCGATGTCTTTCCTCTGTTTGTTGATTTTGAAAAGTACGAGCAGCCTGTGAACCCATTTGTTTATGACCTTTATAATGATGAGAGGACCAATATTCTATTCGTTGGCAGGATCGTCCCTAACAAAAGGATTGAAGACCTGCTCAGGGTCGTTCAGTACTATAAAAAATTTATCTCTCCTTTGATAAGGCTCATCATCATCGGAAAGACAGCTTCTCTACCCAAGTACTATGAGGCTCTGATCAGATTTATGGATGAACTTTTTCTTCAGCCCGATGAGGTGGTTTTCACAGGTCATATCCCGGATGCGGAGATGTTTGCCTATTACAGGGCTTCGGATGTGTTTCTGTCTTTAAGCGAGCATGAGGGGTTTGGTCTTCCTTTTATAGAAAGCCTGGTGTTTGACCTTCCGGCGGTTGCATACAAATGCACGGCGGTTCCCTATACTCTGGGTGGCGGGGGAGTGCTGGTGAACGGCAAGGATTTCAGGATGCTGGGCGAACTGATCCACAGGTTAGCGGCTGATAAGGAATTGAGAGAAAAAATCATCAAGGGGCAGAGGAAGAGGCTGGATGAATTCAAGTCTCTCGATTCTCAGGGAAAATTATTGAAGCATATTAAAGATTTGAGTGCGTGAGATGAAAATCGCTTTTGTGGTCCAAAGATACGGGAAGGAAGTCATGGGAGGGTCAGAGCTACACTGCAGGCAGGTTGCGGAAAGACTGGCGGAAAGGGGATATGACTGCACTGTGTTCACCACCACGGCCAAAGATTACATAACCTGGAAAAATGAATATCCTGAGGGCGAATCCCGGCTGAATCAAGTGACCCTCAGGCGGTTTAAGGTCAAAAGAGAAAGAGATATCCGAGCGTTCAATGAATATTCCGATTGGATATTCTCCCATGACCACACCCGCGAACAGGAGGTCCAGTGGCAGGAACAGCAGGGCCCTTTGAGTCTGGATTTGATAGAGGCTCTAAAGAAAGAGGAAAATCATTTTGATGTTTTTATTTTTTTCACCTATCTCTACTACAATACTTACTGGGGCCTTAAAAGCGTAAATACACCTAAGATCCTGGTGCCCACAGCCCATGATGAACCCCCCATCCATCTCGATATCATGAAGGAAGTGTTTGAACAGCCGGATGCGTTTATCTTCAATACGGAATCAGAGAAGAGAATGCTGTATGCTAATTTTGATTTCAGCGGCAAATACCAGGATATAGCGGGAGTGGGGATCGATATTCCCGGTTCTTTAGATATTAAGGGTTTTTTAAAGAAATACGATCTTCACGGGCCTTTCCTTCTTTATGCAGGCCGCATTGAAAGGGGCAAGGGATGCCAGGACCTGATCGATTATTTTGAGAGATACTCTTCAGGGAGACCTGAACTGGAGCTTGTTTTGATAGGAAAGCGGTTGATGGGGCTTCCGGAAAACAAACGCCTTCGCTACCTTGGATTTGTTCCAGCCGGTGATAAGAACGCGGCTATGCAGGCCGCGGCATTGACCGTCCATCCCTCTTATCTGGAAAGTCTGTGTATGGCTGCCCTGGAATCCATGGCCGCGGGAACGCCGATTTTAGTCCAGGAGAGAACAGAACCGCTTAAAGACCACTGTGTCAAAAGCAGCGGAGGCCTGTGGTATTCGAGTTATGAAGAGTTTGAAGCAGCGGTCGACATTTTGCTCAAGGATAAAGAGTTAAGAAAGATGATGGGCGAAAACGGGCGCTCTTATGTGAAAAAATATTATTCATGGGAAACTGTTATTGATAAATATGAAAAGGCGTTTGAGTTTTTAGGATTTGACTCTGGTTAAGGATTGTGTAAAAATTGGGAAAAGCAGATTAGATTCATGGCATTTGTGAACTATACCACCAAAAACATTGCGATAAAGATCGTGTATTACGGGCCCGGTTTGAGCGGGAAGACCACGAATCTTCGTTTCATATACAGCAAAATGGATCCTGATTCCAGGGGTGACCTGCTGTGTCTTGAAACACCCTTGGAAAGGACTATTTTCTTTGACCTTCTTCCTATTAAAGCCGGCCTTATCCGTGACTTCCGTGTCCATTTTCAACTCATGACAGTTCCGGGCCAGGTGTTTTACGAAGCCTCGAGAAAGAGCGTGCTTAAAGGCGCGGACGGGATTGTTTTCGTGGCTGACTCTCAGATACCTCTTCTTGATGCGAATCTGGAAAACTTTGACGGATTGAGAAAAAATCTTGTTGATTTTAATGTGGATTTAAATTTTATACCGCTGGTTTTTCAATACAACAAAAGGGACCTTGACAATCTCATTCCGGTTGAGACATTCAACAGCCTTCTGAATCCTTTGAATCTTCCTTATATCGAATCTTCCGCTTTAAACGGAGAGGGGGTTTTTGAAACTCTCAAGCAGATCGCCAAAATGACGGTTCCTGTGGTGAGAGAGAAGATATTCGGTGAAAAGAAAGAACCTGAAGAAGAAGAGAAAGAAAAAAGAAAAGAAGCTGTGCAGAAAGCCAAAGAAGAGAGGGAAAAAGTCAAAATGGAAAGGGAAAAAGAAAAAAAAGACATTGAGTTTGTCGGTAAAAAGAAAGACCCTCAGATAAGAATGACCAAGATAAAGTTTCAATCTCAAGCCGACATCGAGAGCCAGGTGGATAAGCTGGCTAAAGAATTCCTCAAAAAATAAAAATCCTGACTCATTCATAAAATATGGTTGCGTTTCCAACACGTTTACCATGATCGGCTCTCTTATCATTCTTAATTCATTAAGAACATACTTCTTACGTTAGCACATGCAATAATTTTACTTTATGCAGCCATATTTTACCTTTTATGCGAGCCGATCTCACAGCATCTGCTGCAACCTCGATTCGTGAATAACCAGGATCGACTTCCTGCATCCGAAGGCTAAATCTTCAATGTCGCCGCGTCCGCACCTGAATTTCAGTAAGCTATCCTTAATCTAGACTTGTGA
>JAGGYH010000134.1 GCA_021162615.1 Candidatus Aminicenantota bacterium | reverse complement strand
TATTTATCATTCTTACGGTGTCGATTCAAATATTGTTGCACTTAAGACTGATTTGGAGGAAGTTTTTCTTGACCTCAATCGGGCGATTCCATGTGGATTGATTGCCAACGAGCTTTTATCTAATTCAGTAAAGCATGCTTTTCCTGAAGGGAAAAAAGGCGAAATTTGCATAAAGCTTTATTCTGATAAAAAGGGTATGATTACTCTTGTCGTAAGCGATGACGGCATTGGTTTCCCAAAAGATATAGATTTTCGCAAGGCCTCCTCATTAGGGCTGCAGATGGTAAATGACTTAACCAAACAGATTGACGGAACAATTGAGCTTGACCGCACTGGCGGTACCTCTTTTAAGGTTGAGTTTGCAGTTAGCAAATAGTCGTCTACTTTCCGAAGGGGACATTTTAGCATTGCAGTTGGTGGGGACACTTTTGCTTTGTTATCACAAAAGTAATGTGTGAGTATTGCTTATGATAGTCAATACCCATATAATCCATTTGTGCACCTCCTTTAAATTATTTGACTCTGCGGGTAGTCTATCATACTTTCGACTCCCGCAAGAGGTGCATCACATCATCATGTTACCTATGAGTTTTTGACCTAACGGAGCCGGGAAGTCTATCCCCCTATTTGCTTCCTCGCGCTTTTCAATCTGCTGTTCCTGTTTCTGGCTGTTAAATTTTTCAAACTCCGCTGACTTACTCTCTTTTTTTCCCCTTATTCATCCTGTATTCAACAGCTTTCCTTGCTTCGAAGTATATCTTGGAAAAATTCTTAAACATCTGTTCTCTCTCTGAACTATCCTTACTGTGTTTGATACCATCCTTGTACAAAATAGGCAGATCGATCCCGGGTTTATATTCGGGGTAATATTTGGAGACAGCTGTTATGATCTCAATACAAATCTGCATCCTTATAACTTCTGACAAATTAATATCGTATAATTCCGCTGTTTTTTCTATATATTCCGCCAGCCAATCAGGAAACACGACTTGAAATTTTTTTGACATCTTGTCCCTCTTTTTCCTCTTTTCATTATTTGCCGTTAAAAACAAGGCAAATAAATTATAGCATATTCTTGACATAATCTAAAATTATGTATATCTTATACTCTAACAAAGAGTATGATTCAGCAGCGAAGATTTCCAAAAAGGTGAGTGTTAGTAGAAGGGGGTAATAAACTGATTCCTATATCACTCAGTCCTCAATTCGTCCGCGGGATTCTTAAAAGCAGCCTTAAAGCTCTGATAACTGACCGTTATTAAAGCTGCCGCCAGGCTCCCAAAAAAAGCGGCCACGAACGCCCAAAAGCTCACAGCATCACGGTAAGCAAAATTTTGAAGCCACTTTTGAGTGACCAAATAAGCCACAGGCCAGGCTATAATATTGGCAGCTACAATCAAAATAATCATTTCTTTGACAAAAAGTGACATTATATCAGGAATTGTGGCTCCCAGTACTTTTCGAATCCCGATTTCCTTGGATTTCTGCTGGGCTGTGTAGGCAGAAAGGCTGAACAGGCCGAGCAGGGCGATACAAACAGCAAGAACAGAAAAATAGAGGAAAATTCTCTGGAACCGCTCTTCAGACTTATACAATCTATCAAAAGCATCATCCAGGAAAAAATACTCAAAAGGAAGAAGAGGAGAGAATTCTTTATAGACTTTTTTTATTTCCTTCATTGCCGCAGGAAGGTCTGTTGTATCTAGCTTAACGGATAAATAATTAAAGCGGGTCCCCCAGGGATTACTGGTAATGATCAAAGGACCTACGTCATAGTGAAGAGTGGAGAATTGGAAATCTTTTACCACGCCGATCACCTTCCAATCTCCATTACGTCTTATGGTCTTGCCTACAGGATTATCCCACTCCAGCTGTCTGGCGAGAGTTTCGTTGATAAGATAAGCCTCCTTATCCGTGGAAAACTCTTTATTAAAATTCCGTCCCATTACGACTTCGATCCCATACGTATCCAAAAAGTGCTCATCAATATCCAGAGCATAAAACATAAGTGAAGATGTGTATTCTTCCGGCACATAACCGTTCCGGGTGAATCCCCTATAGGGCACTTGTGAAGAAGCACAAGCCTGCGTTATCCCTGGAATAGAAAGAAGCTTTTCTCTCATTTCCTCTGTTTTGGTCCTCAACTCTTCGCCTGGAAGATCGATCACAAGCATATTCTCTTTCTTGTAACCCAAGTCCGCCTTTTTCATAAATCCGATTTGATTCTGGATGAGAAATGTGCAGATAATCAGAGTAATGGATATAGCAAACTGAAAAACAACGAGAATATCCCGGAACTTTTTCCTTCTCCTCCCTGTTTGCATCTCTCCTTTAAGGGTCTTTATGGGTTGAAAGGAAGAAAGATAGAAAGACGGATAAGCCCCTGCGATTATTCCAACGACCAGAATAAGACCGATAAATCCCACTATGCTCAGAGGACTTATCATCTTATAGATATTGAGATCTTTATCCAAAAGCTGACTGTATACAGGCATAAAAAATGAAATAAGAAACGCTCCGCTTAAAAAAGCAAGTGTCGTTAAAAACACAGATTCTCCCAGGAACTGGCGGATCAGGTTCCCTCTGTTGGCCCCGACCACTTTCCTCATCCCTACCTCCCGGGCTCTCTGGGCAGCCCTGGCTGTGGTAAGATTAATAAAATTGATACAGGCAATAACCAGGATAAACACGGCAACTATGATGAAAGTGTAAAAATTAGTCAAAGCCGTCCTGGAACCCGGATCAAAGTGAAAGTGAATTTTCTTTAAAGGCTGAAAATAAGCCTCGTTTTTCCAGCCGTATGGAGCAATCCGCTCATTGATATGACGCCACATGAAATCCGGCAGTTTTTTCTCCAGCTGTTCGGGATTTGTTCCTGGTTGGAGTTTGATATAGGTGATATACTGGTTCCCTCCGTTCCAGCCCAAATGAAGGTTGGGTAACTTATAAAGAGTGGAAAAGGATATCAAAGTTGTAAATTGAATACTGGAATTTTCTGGCGGGTCTTCCACAACTCCCGTAATCTGGTATAAATTTTCAGGGCCGATCTGGATGGATTTTCCCACAGGATTTTCCGAACCAAAGAGCCGTTCTGCTGTTTTCTGACCAAGTACCATGGAAAAGGGCTCTGTGAGCGCAGTGTCCTCATCCCCTTGAATAAGATGAAAGGAAAACATCTGGAATATCTTATCCGAAGCGTACCTCATGCCTGTTTCTTTAAAAGCTTCTTCATTGATGTTTAAATAGGCTGGTCTTTGAGTAGACATCCTCACGAATTCTTCCACTTCAGGAAATTCCTTTTTCATGTCCTCGCCAATAGGAGGAGTGAATATGTAAGACTCCCTTGTGTATTTGCCTTCCTGATAGGATTTTATACCCACACGGTATATCTGGTCTGCATCTTGATGAAATTTATCATAGCTGAGTTCAAACTGCAGGTAGAGAAGGATCAGAACGAAAGCACTCAAACCCACAGCCAGACCCAGGATATTGATCAGAGAATAGACCTTATGCTTTTTTAAATTCCGGAATGCTGTTAGCAGATAATTTTTAATCATGGCCCGATCTCCAAGCTTCAATTATGAGCATTATTTTTCTTTTTATAATGCAATTCTTGTGCCAGGTCACTGTCTCAGGGAAGACTATTGAAAAAATTTAAATGGAGTTACAGAAAAATGTCCGTAATAGAGCAATGGCTGTCCATTATCGAACATACTGACCATACGTATCCCTTGATCAAAGAAAGGCTTATTTCTTCTCTTTCCCCTCTTCTTCCTTTTTTTCCGCCTCTTTCACTTTCTGCATCAGATTCTTTTCGCCACGTCTCTCGAACTTCCTCAATTTAAAATATTCAGGCTTTTCCTGAACCGTCCATTCGTTATTCACTGTATCCACATCAGCTGTCTCGAGAAAGGGATCAAGTGTGATTTTCTTTACTTCTTTTTTAAAAGCAAACACTTTTTGGATACGGTCATTGAAGCGGCGCCATATTTCAGCCGGGATCCTTTCTACTTCCTCTGAGCCGTCCTTAAATTCAAACCGGAGGATGAGCGGCATGACCATACCGCCGATATTTGAAAAAGAGACTTCATAATAATTATACCCAGCGTTCAGAATCTCTTTTTCCTCTTCTGTCAAAGTTTCAAGATACTTTTTGTACTCCTCCTCTTCCTGGGGGGTCACTTTGAGCGGGTCGTATTTGTCATAAAAATCAATCAGGGATTCGTCTTTTTCCACGGCTGTCTCCTTGATATCTTCTCTGTTTCGAATGTTGCTTATATATCGATCCGCAAGGCGGTTTTCTTTTTCCTGTTCTATGGCTTTAGCCAGCTCCGGTTCTCCGGTATTTATCTTATACCACTTGACACCATCCACAGCTATGTCAACATGGTCTGTTCCAAAAAACCAGCCCCGCCAGAACCAGTCAAGGTCTATTCCTGATGCATCCTCCATGGTCCTGAAAAAGTCCGCCGGCGTAGGGTGCTTGAACTTCCATCTTTGAGCATACTCTTTGAAAGCATAATCAAACAGTTCTCTGCCCATAATGGTCTCCCTCAGGATATTAAGCCCCGCAGAGGTTTTGGCATAAGCATTGCTTCCCACATTCAGGTCTATATCAGGTGCTGTCATGATTGGGGACATGTATTTTTTATTGCCTTTCATGTATTCAACCATGGAATAAGCAGGGCCGTTTCTCCGTGCAAACTCCCTGCTCCATTCCTGTTCCGCAAGATATTCCAGGAACGTGTTCAATCCTTCATCCATCCATGCCCACTGGCGCTCGTCTGAATTCACGATCATAGGGAAGAAATTGTGTCCGAATTCATGAATGATCACACCGACAAGACTGTATTTTAAACGTTCAGGATAAGTCCCGTCAGGTTCGGGTATCCCTCCGTTAAAAGCGATCATAGGATACTCCATGCCGCCGCCTCTTGAAGCAAGCACGGAGATGGCTTTTGGATAAGGATACTCAAATGTGAATCTGGAATAGACCTTTATGGCATGCGCTACAGCCTTTGTCGAATACTTCTCCCACACAGGATTCCCGTCCTTGCTGAAATAGGACATGGCAAGAACAGTGCGGTTCCCGAACTTGACAGCCATGGCATCCCAGATAAATTTTCGCGAGCTGGCAAAAGCAAAGTCCCTCACGTTTTCCGCTTTGAAAATCCAGGTCTTTTTCTCTTCCGAGCGCTCTTTTTCATTCTGAATGGCTTCTTCTTCAGTAACAATCAAAACAGTGTTTTCTGTAGAATCCTGTGCTTTTTGAAGCCGCGCTCTCTGCTCTGCGGTTAAGACTTTCTCGGGATTCATCAAGGTCCCTGTAGCACCAATGATATGATCGGAAGGGGCTGTAATTTTCACCATGTAATTTCCAAAAGGGAGCGCAAATTCCCCGCTTCCCAGAAACTGTTTGTGCTGCCATCCCTCTGCCTCATTGTACACCGCCAACCGGGGAAAAAACTGGGCGATGGTGAAAACACGATTCCCGTCTTCCTCATAATAGGTGAAACCTGACCTTCCTCCGACTTTATTCTTATCGTTTATGTTGTACCACCACTTTATCTTGAAAGAATACCTTGAGTTCGGCTTCAGACCTTCGGGAAGGTCCACTCTCATCATGGTGTTTACGATTTTATAGGAAAGTTCATTTCCTTTTTTATCTTTTACATATTCGATCTTAAATCCTCCGTCGAAATCCATATGCATCCTTTGAAGAAACCTGAAGTTCATAGGGTCTGATATCCGGCCTGAACTCACTTTTTCCGTCATGGAATCTTTTTCCCGGATATTCTGATCCAGCTGGACCCAGAGATAGGAAAGGGAAACAGGCGAATTATTATAATACGTTATTGATTCTTCACCATATATCCGCTGTTTTTCCTCGTCAAGTTCAATGGCCATATCATAGTCAACTCTCTGCTGCCAGTATTCCGGACCCGGAGCCCCTGAGGCCGTATGGTACTGGTTAGGAGTGGGAAGTTCCTGATAGAGCTGACGGAACTGGTTCTCCTGCTGCTCATCATTAGGGGCTGATACCAAAGCTGTATTGAGCAGAGTTAGAGAAAAAATTAAGACAAAGCCTAAAAAAACATATTTTCTCAACATGCAAACCTCCTATTAGTTTTTTTTCTATAAAATCTGGCACACTCAGGTTCCAAGTGTAAAATAAAATACAGCACCCTCTCCAGGCTTGCCCTCAGCACGCATAACGCCTCCGTGTTTATGAATAATCCGCCTAGCAACAGCAAGCCCCATCCCATAACCCGGGAATACTTCATTCTCATTCAATCTCTTGAAAGGGCAAAACAACTCATCTACATCTGTCATCTTAAATCCGACCCCATTATCCTTGACAAAATACTCTTTAATACCTTTGTTCTCTCTGATCCCGAATTCAATTTTTATGGTGGGTTTCTTAGAAGAGTAAATCCAGGCATTTGTAAGCAGATTGTCAATGACAATGCCCAGCATCCGGTTGTCTCCCCTGACTTTTATCCCTTCCTGAATAATGAATTCTGCCTTTCTTTCAGAATTTCCTTCCCTCAGCTTAACCGACCTCCTCCTTACCATATCACTGAGATCGACCTTTTCAAGTTTTAACCTTCTAAATGATATTTCAGCCACTTCATTCAATCCTTTGGTCATCTGCTTCATACGGTGAGCCGCCGCCCGGATCTGAATGAGCTTATCCTTGCCTTCATCATTGACCTTATCAGCATAATCCCCTAAAAACGACTTGCTGAACTCATTTATTTTTTCTAGAGGGGCTTCCAAATACTGTGCTAGAGAAGAGAAAAGGCCTTCCAGTTCATCATTTAATGCCTGCTGCTGAACACTTTTGTCTACCTGGCTTGATTTGAGTTCCTCATCTTGATTGAATCTCTCTTCGATCCTTTCCTTCTTCTTTTCCTCATGCTTTTTTATTGATTCCTCATCAGCTTTTTTATCTGTTACGTCCCGAAACGCTGCAGCAATGCCTCCGGACGGAAGCTTGCTGATAAAAAATTCTTTCCAGCCAGCCTTTTCACTGACCCTTAATTTTGTATAGGGAACATACTTCTCCTCCTCAGTCTGCCATGCTTTCTGAAGAGCCTCCAGCAGTCCTGATTCCCTGACCATAGGGAAAGCCTTTGTGATTTTCTTCCCAATGAGGTCAATGCGGTGTATCCGCTCTGTTTTTTCACCTGTATTGTTCAAGTCCTTGATAATAAAGTCTTTTCCTTTATCAACCGCTTCAAAGACAAAAATACCAAAGGCGCTGTTTTCAAATATCTCTCTGAATTTTTTTTCGGTCTTCTCCAATTCTGCGGCCTTTTGGCGCGCTTGATTCACTTCCTCCAGCTTCATCTCCCGAAGTTTTTCAATTTCTAATAAATATTTCAGACGATCCCGAAGTATCATCAATTCGTTTTTTTTCTTTTTTTTGATTCGAATCCCTGCCTCTCCAGGGCCGGATATATTTTTGGTCGCTGTCACAAGGTTTAATATCGGCCGGGAAATAATATGCTGGAAACTGCGGGCCAGAAAATAAACAAGCAGAAGCGTTAAACCTAATAAAACCAGGGCAACAAAAATATAAAGCCTGAGTTTCTCTTTTAGTTCCCTGGTAGAAGCCCTTACAAATATCTTTCCGTAAGTGGGCTCTTCATCTGAAACAGGTAAAACAATATAAAGAAACCCGTTCTCGATCTCAGAAGATTTCATGTGTTCTAAACCAGACGGAATAAACGTATCTTCAGAAAGGCTGTAGGCAGCCAAAGCATTGTCTTTTGGTCCGAAGAGGACACCATCTGTAATACAGGGCACAGAACTCAATACGGATAAGCATGCCTTAAGGTCCTGTCTTTTTTTAGAAGCCATCGCTTCCCTGCAGCATTCTCCTGCAAGGGCTGCATGACGCCTGACCTCTTCTGTAAATCTTACTCTGTCTTCCCCGGATTTGGCGAATATAATCAGTGAAAATGTCAAAACAAGGGCGATGGCTGATATGAAGAGAATAATTCCTATGAGTTTCTTCCGGATACTCAAATTTTGAAATAATTTCACTTTAATCTATTAAAAAATACAATATTCTTCTCATGAATCCGGCATGAATCATAATAATACTCTAAACAGGCTGCGTAATTCAAGTCATAACCTATCCGTATATAGTAAACATATTTCTATCTCAGCTTCCCGCTACGGAAAAAATACCAAATGTATTTGTTACCCTGGATTATTCACGAGTCAAGCTTGCTGCAGATGCGAGGCACAAGGCATGAAGGTGTGGTCCTTCACTGCGAATGCCTTGTAACAAAGCAGATGCAGTAAGATCGGCTCGCCTCAAAGGTAAAAAAATGGCGATTGAAAATAAAAATCATAACAAGAAAAATGTGCAGAGATTGGTTCTTGATAAAATCTTGTATATCGCTGAAACAAAATGAATAATATAAACATCGCTATTTTTTCATGAATAGGTCAGGTTACCATAGTGGTCGAGGGGACATACGAAAAAAAAGAAGCCGATCCGAGGAAAAATTGAACACCGCTATTTTCTTATGAATAGGACAGGCTAATTATTTTGATAGACCCTGTAGGCCTTTCTTCCAAAATGAGAAATGACCGCAAAGCAGATCAAAGTCAGAACAAAAGAAGCTCTCACGCCGGAGAGGATCCCTGTTTTTCCAAGGTCAATGATAGCACCCTGAATAGGAGGCATCACTGATCCTCCGAGGATGGCCATGATAAGTCCGGCCGCTCCGATTTTGGCATCATCGTCTCTTAACCCTTTAAGGGCAATCCCGTATATGGTGGGAAACATCAAAGACATGCAGGCGGATAGGACCACTAGACTCAGAAGTCCTATCATCCCCGGAGAGAACATAACACTGAGGGTCAAAACCATCCCGACTCCGGCAAGGACCATAAGAAGCTTGCCGGCTTTTATGTATTTAAGTAAATAAGTGAACACAAACCGGCTGATACAGAAAATGACCATGGCCGCAATATTGTATTTCTGGGATAAAACCTCTGCTTTCTGGACAGACAGGCCGTATTTCGCAGAGGTAAAAAGTTCAGTTCCATAGTGGATGATAAAAGTCCAGCACATAATCTGAGCCGCAACATAAAAAAATTGGGCCGCAACTCCATGCATGTATTTCCTGTTGTGTGCCAATTTATCCAGAGTATGAAGGAGCCGAATTTTGTGCTCTCCTTCATCTTTATTGGGCATACGGCTCAAGGCGACAAAGGCCAGAACCACCAAAATCACAAAAGCAATCGCCACATAGGGAGCTCGAATAATCGCGAGGTCATTGGAAGTGACAGTCCTTAAGGTCTCAGGGTCCATCAGCGCTCTTTGGGTCTTTTCAGCAGAATTGAGCCTTGCCAGAATAAAAGACTGGGCTGTGAACATCCCGATAAGGGATCCTATGGGATTAAACGCCTGGGCAAAATTCAACCGCCTGGTCGCTGTTTCCTCAGACCCCATGGAAAGGATATAAGGATTGGCTGTGGTCTCCAAAAAGGACAGTCCGCATGTCAAAATAAAGTAGGATATAAGAAATACACTGAATACCTGAAGCATACTTGCCGGTATGAATAAAAAAGCACCTGTTGCGTATAATCCCAGACCGACCAAAATCCCTGATTTATAGTTGAATTTTCTGATAAACATGGCTGCGGGAAACGCCATGAAAAAATATCCGCCGTAAAAGGCAAACTGGACCAGGGACCCCTGAAAATTACTCATCATCAAGATCTTTGAAAAGGCTTTCACCATAGGGTTTGTCACATCATTGGCAAACCCCCAAAGTGCAAAGCAGCTGGTGATGAGTATAAACGGATACAGATATTTCTTCTCAACCACCCTGGCTGTTATGCCTTTTTTACCCTCGGCCATCAAAGATTTTACCTGAATCCTTCCTTCCTTTAACTCACGGTTCTCTTCCCGGCTTTTCGGTTTCTGTACTGTTCTTTTATCCACTCACATGTGGGCTTCATCCCTTCCGCAAAAGATATGCGGGGCTCCCAATCAAGAAACTTTCGGACTATGGTATTATCGCTGTTTCTTCCCACAACCCCTTTTGGTTTTGAAGTGTCGTATTTACGCTCGACTTTGATGCCTATGATATCTTCTATGATATCAACCAATTCATTCACAGAGATCATTTCCTCAGAGCCTATGTTCAAAGGAGTGGCTGTAGTATTGAGATTGTGCATCAAGCGGAAAACTCCTTCTGTACAGTCATCAATATACATAAAACTTCTTCTTTGTTTCCCATCACCCCAAATCAAAACAAAATCTTCATCCCCTTCCTGAACCGCAATCACTTTGCGGGCTAGGGCAGCTGGAGCTTTTTCGCGTCCTCCATCCCATGTTCCGTGGGGCCCATACACATTATGGAACCGCGCAATATGGGTCTCCATCCCCTTTTCAATAAACATCTCCTGGCATTTCTGTTCAGCAATCAATTTCTCCCATCCATAACCTCTTTCCGCATCAGCAGGATAAGCATCCCTTTCCTTAAGTCCGGGAACATCATGTTTCTGCTGTAAAGTCGTGTTATAAGCACAGGCAGAGGATGAGAAAAAATATCTGGAGGCCCCGGCTTTCCAGGAAGCCTCAACCATATTGTCATTTATCTTACTGGAGTTTATCAGGCAGTCCACCCTGTGCGTCTCAATAAATCCCATTCCCCCCATATCAGCAGCAAAATTATATACCTCTACGGCCCCTTGCACCAGAGCCATGGCATTTTTATGATCCCTGAGGTCAAGACAGAGATTTGCAACCCCCTCCGTGGTCTGATACCACTCATAAACCGGCTTGATATCAGCTGCCACAATGTTTTTAAATCCCCTGTCCTTGAGATATCTCACCATGGCTCCGCCAATAAAACCACCGCCTCCAGCAACCACAATTTTTATATTGGGATTCAATTTTTCTTTGTAAGGCGTTTGTATAAGTTCTTTTTCAACAACAGGGTTCGGAGCATTGAAATATTCCGGCTCCCAACCGCTTTTTAATTTTCGTTCAATATCCTCCCTAGTTGCATAAGACATGACTTCCTCCTTTTATCTTTTCTTCGTACTTACCTCAGGGATATACCATTTTACAGGTTTTTTTGAATAGAAACACCCTATTTTTTTCAATAGCCTGAATGATGAACATGTCGAGGCTGAAGAGAGCATACTGAAATTCAGGCTTTTTCGATCACTCCACATGAAATGAGAACCTCAATGATATCCATGACCTCATGCAGGCAGTCATCACTGATTCCGGCTTTACGTGAGATTTCCTCAAAGGTACACGGCTCTTCTGTGGGAAAGGGCAGATGAAACAGGAAACGCCCCTGACATTCCGTTAAGATGTACCGTCTTTGCTTCCGGGACCGGCCTTTCCCCTTAAAAACATCCACAGCAGAAATCCTCTCGCCTCGGCCCTCTTTAAACAGCGCTCCAGAGTTTTTACGCTCTCTTATTTTCCAATCCAGCTGAAAGGAAGATGCTCCGG
>JAGGYH010000091.1 GCA_021162615.1 Candidatus Aminicenantota bacterium | reverse complement strand
TTATGGGCATCTCCATTTTTTTTTTTTTTGAATAGGTCAGGTTATTTAAAATTTTAATGCAACAAAATGAATATTTAATTCGTTATTATTTAGGTAGGATAAAACAAGGGGAAAAATAGATGGTTAACAGAAATAAAATGAAAGAATCAAAAACAAGGAATTTGTCAGACAGACAATACCAAACAATAGATCCTGTTAAGCTCTACTTAAAAGATATGGGCAGCATCCTGCTCCTCTCCCAGGATGAGGAAATATCCATAGCAAAAAGAATTGAAAAAGGAGAAAAAATAATAACCCACGCGCTTTCAAAAACAGACCTTACTCTTTATAAAATATTTGAAATAGAAAGAAAAATAAATAAACACCCAGAAATAATAAGCAGTTTTATCAACATAAAATCCGGAAACAGCTCAGAATCCACACATAAAAAATCATTATCGGACGTAAACAAAGTATTCAAAAAAATCAAAATACTTTCAGATGACCTTCGAAGGAAATCCTTATCCGATGAATCGATCTTTTCTAAAGGAAGAACTGTCGTAGATATAAAGCATCTGGTCAACTGTCTCGACCTTAAGGAAAATATAAAAGAAAAGATCCTCAATTCTGTGTATGAGGATCTCCAAAAAGAACATGAAAAAGGCATCATTGAAGAGATAAACAAAGGTAAAAAAATAAAGAAAGAAGCCATAAACAAATTGGTGGCTGCTAATCTAAGACTCGTTATTTCCATAGCAAAAAAATACCAGGACCGCGGACTTCCCCTACTTGACCTTATACAAGAAGGAAATATCGGCCTTATGAGGGCCGTTGAGAAATTCGATTATAAAAAAGGATATAAGTTTTCTACCTATGCCACCTGGTGGATAAGACAGGCTGTCACCCGGGCCATAGCGGATCAGTCACGTACGATCAGACTCCCTGTTCACGTCACTGAACAGCTTCAAAAAATAAAGAAAATCA
This sequence comes from Candidatus Aminicenantota bacterium, assembly GCA_021162615.1. Taxonomy (GTDB): domain Bacteria; phylum Acidobacteriota; class Aminicenantia; order Aminicenantales; family Aminicenantaceae; genus WJMT01. The sequence goes on along the minus strand of JAGGYH010000091.1, from coordinate 25,695 downwards.
CCAAATCTTTTGTCATTGATAAAGGAAGAGAACCGACTTATGAAGAACTGGCGAAAAAGGCAAACAGTCCCGTTGACCGTCTTCGCGATCTCATTGAAAATACTCAGGATTCTGTTTCCATTCAGACCCCCATCGGAGATGACGACAATGACCTTAGTGACTTTATCGAAGACCAGGAAATCCCTTCCCCGCCCGACACAGTCATTTATATCAATCTTAAAGAGCTCCTTCAAGATGCTTTTAAAGTTCTCTCTGAGAGAGAGACGAAAGTATTGAAGTTAAGGTTTGGTCTGAGCAATGAAAGACCCCACACGCTTGAAGAAGTAGGGAAAAAATTCAACGTTACCAGGGAAAGAATAAGACAGATCGAAGCCAAGGCCCTTAAGAAGATCAAGACGAATCCTATAAGCTATAAGCTCCGCCCCTTCTCCAATTAATACTACTAAAAAATATCCTGTTTTAAATTTCAACTTTCATCAGGCAAGCTGGTTCTTCAGCCCGCTGATTTTCCCCAGCGAGGAAACTCAGCTTATTCCTCGGCTCGCTCCCCTCTGCGAGGAACCATGCCCTCTCGCCTCCGGATGACTTCAGAACCAGCCAGCCTGCCTGAAAGTTGATATAACACAAGATTGTTACTTATCAACCAGGAAAATCGCAGACTATATGAAATTCAGGTGTGGATGTGGCGACATTAAAGATTTAGCCTTCGGAGTGCTGTGTTTGAGGGAACTCAGCGAAGCTGAGCTTCGAGTATGTCTGACCCACGGACGGGGGGAGTTGCGCAGAAGCCGAGAATACAGCACGTAGAATGGCGTTAAAAATCTTTAGCGAGCACAAGCCATATCTGAATTTCATCCTCCTTCGCCGCAAATACCCTGCAACAATGCAGATGCTTTGAGATCGGCTCGCCTATGAAGGTAAAAAAATGCTCATCGCCATTTTTTTATGAATAGGTCAGGTTAATATGTTATCGGCAGCTTTTATAAACAACCTAGGAAATGATGCGGGCGGGTAATGTTATAGCTGCTTTTTTTGTCATTCTATTTCTTGACTCCATATAAAGTACAAATGTAAAATTTGCAAAAGGAGTTTTGGATGCAAACACAAATTTTCATTACATTCCTTGTTATCATAGCTGCTTATACGATCGCTAAATGGAGAAAACTCTCCGTTGAGATAAGTATGTTTCTCGCAGCTGTTGCAGGAGGCCTCTTCGGCGCTATTACAAACACACCTCGGTTGAGCCAGCTCGCCAGACATCTGGTGGAAGGTTCTTTCACCTACTTGGACGTTATGCTGATATTTGTTACCGCGACAATATTCATGGCCATAATCTCTGAGTCCGGCGGCGTGAATTACGTGGTTAAAAATGTCATCAAATATTTTTATAACAAGCGTCTCATCGTTCTTTTATTACTGATGTTGATAACCCTCGTTCCCGGAGCCCTCACAGGAGCAGGAAGTGTCTCTCTGCTGGTGGTAGGAGCTCCTGTTGCCATGGCTCTAGGCTATTTAGGCATCAAACGCAAAAAAGCAGCAGCCATCCTGTTTATAGTAGCCGGTCTGAGCGCGGCAGCTCCTCCGGTCAATATATGGGCTATGATACTGTCTGCAGGAACAGCCATCCCCTATGTCGGATTTGAACTTCCTCTCGGAATCCCGGTTCTCATACTGGGGACTTTCACTGTCCTGGTATTAGGATGGAAAAAAGAAGAGAAGTCCGACCTTGAATCCGCATTGAAACAAATGCCTGATATTCCAAAGGGGATGAAATGGTGGAGAGTTTTTATCCCCTTTCTCGTCTTTTTCGGATTGGTTGCCGCTTTAAGAGTCTGGCCGTTTTCCCTCCCTATTATCGGCCTCCCGTTACAATTTGTTATAGCCGCTGTCTTTGCCCTCTTACTCAGCCCGAAAAAAATCAATATCCTCAGATTATCCAGAGACACGGTAAAAAAGCTGACTCCCCTCCTCGCTACCATGATCGCTGTGGGAATGCTCCAGCAGATCATGACAGCTACGGGAGTCAGGGGGCTCATTTCCTATACGGTCATAAGTATTCCTCTGGTTCTCTTGTTCATTTCACTGGCTGTCATCATCCCTGTTTCCGAAGGCGTCTTTACTTACGGAGGGGCAGCTATCATCGGCATCCCTTTAGTCTGGTATCTAGACTCAATAGGGCTGCACGCAACAATGGCCATCGCAGGACTGAGTCTTATCTGGCCTCTTGGCGACGGACTGCCTCCCACGGCCCTTATCGGGCGGCTGAGTGTTATGGTTTCCGAATATAAAAAATCATACTGGTCATTTCTCAAAAGCACCTGGCTTCCCTGGGTAGTGATCACAATCGTAGGAATATTGATGGTTGTGTTCAGTTCTCAACTGGACTTTCTGGTAAAATGGAGTATGTAAGGAGGATATAAAATGCCTTTTATTATGGTTATTTACTATATAATCTGTGCCTATTTACTTGCCATGCTCATTTGGAACTTCATTCGAGAGGATAAAAGCGTGGACAAGATGCTTCAATACCTGCTTATTATGATTCCTCTAATACTCAGGCTCTTTCGTGCAAAATAATGTAGGGAGAAAAAAATGTCACGTCAAATTATTTATAAATCAGCAATGGTTCTCATTATAGGGGCTGTCACCGTGATCGGCGGACTCCAGCTCTACCAGCACCGCCACTTTCAAACGCCCATTATAGCCGGACCCGGTGTAACCAAAATCAAGAAGCTCAGTGAGTATGCGCCCGGCTTAAAAGGGACCATGGCTGATACAAATGTTTTTTTTCTTGAGGGCAGTGAGCCTGGCGGAAAGATGCTGGTCATAGCCAGCACCCATTCTAACGAACCATCGGCTTTGCTGAGCTCTCTTATTTTTCTGGAAAACGCGGCTGTTGAAAAAGGGACTCTTATCATCATCCCTCACTTCAACAACAGCGGAAGCAGAAGCACGCGGCAAGGCGATGGATACCCCCTATATTTTCACATCAAAACACCCTGGGGAAACAAAAAATTCCGCATGGGTAACAGAGTGGCAGCTCCCCTGGATCAATGGCCTGACCCTGACGTATATGTACATTATCCGGACAAACAGCTTCTGTCTTTCCTTGACGTGAGGAATACCAACCGAACATGGCCCGGAAGACCAAACGGAGCCCTTATGGAAAAAGTCACCTATGCGGCCATGGAACTTATCAGAAAAGAAAACGTGGACCTGGCCATAGACATCCATGGTGCAGAAACCATGTTCCCTGTGACAAACTGTATTGTGGCTCCAGAAAAATCAATGCGCATTGCCACCATGACATCACTGACCCTCAAGGCCATGGAAGGATTTGATAACCATGTGGAGCCATCCCCCACAGGTTTCAGAGGCCTTTCCCATAGAGAAATCGGAGATTTTTCAGAGGCACTTCCCTTTCTGCTGGAAGCCCCTATTCCTTTTCTGGACCAGCCAACAGGGCCAAAAACAGAGAATCTTCTTCTGGATGGAAAAGACCCCTTTCTTCTAAAACTAGCTCAAAAAGGGATGCTGTTCGTTCCTTATGATGAAACAGGATGGCCCATGGCGAAACGTGTGGGACAGCACTGCTCTGCTGTGCTTGAAATCGCAAAACAGTATTCACAAAAAAATCAGGAAAGAGCCGTAAAGATATCCAATGTTCCCCGTTATAAAGAAGTTGTGGAAAACGGAGTCGGATTTTATTACAAGGACCCTTCCAAGGCCAAAAAGGAAAATATATTTTATAATTAAAATTAAAGAGTATAATATTATTAGTAATGGAGAAGATAACATGAAAAAAAATAAAACAAAAACAGTCATTCCATTTTTAACTCTTTTCTGCTTTACTTTCCTCATCAACAGCGGTTTTGCTTCTTCTCAAGAGCTGCCTAAAGCATCGCTTCCTGTGCTCACCACGTCAGCAGGACAGAGCCCTGATGTAACTACTTTGAATATAGTCTGTGAAGAAGCCGGGATCATGTATGATTACTGTGATGTTCCGGATGTCGCAATGATAAGCTCAGGAGTAGGCCTCGGAGGAAAAGAATCCGAAGAAACAGGTTTTCATGTGGAAATAAACACAGACATGAAACAATTCCCCGAAGGCACCCCTTACAAAACAATCATGTTTGCCATCGGAGCCAGTTTAAAAGGCATGGGTGCTTCAGGGCTGACTGTGGATGATGAAGTGAGCCGGCTCAAAAGCATCATAGACTACTGTAAAGAGAACGATATCTTTATTATTGGTGTACATGTAGGCGGAGTATCCAAAAGAGGTGCTCCCGGAAGCGATAATGAAAAAATGATCACAGCCGTAGCTCCCTATACAGACCTGCTCATAGTTGCCAAAGACAGCAATAAAGACGGGCGCTTTACTGAGATCTCAAACAGCAAAGGAATCCCTTTAAGAGAAATCGATTATGCATTGAATCTGGTACCCCTTTTAAAAGAGATCTTCAACCTTTAAATTACATAACCTGGATATATAACCTGGATTATTCACAAGTCAAGTTTAAGGATATCTTACTGAAATTCAGGCTTGGCTGTAGCGATATTGAAGATTTAGCCTTCCGAGTGCTTTGTTTGAGGGAACTCGGCAAAGCCGAGCTGTGAGCATGTTTGACCCACGGACGGGGCCGGTTTAATTAAAAAGAAAAATTCTTTTTTTGGATGATTTTCAAACAGGCATTCACAACTTCCGGGTCATAGAGGGTTCCTTTGTTTTTTTTCAGTTCTTTAATAGGGCCTTCGTTTTCCTGAGCTGACCTGTGCGCCCTTCTGGAAGACAATGCTTCCACCACATCCGCTACTCCTATAATCCTTGCCTCCATTAATATCTTGTCCCCGGAAAGCCCGGAAGGATATCCTGAACCGTCCATCCTCTCATGATGCTGGAGGACGATATCAGCAACAGGCCAGGGGAAATTAATGTTTTTCACTATATCGTATCCGGTCTTGGGATGCCCCTCCACGATCATGCGCTCTGCTTCGTTAAGTTCACCGGGTTTGCTGAGTATCTCCGCCGGAATGCCTATCTTCCCTACATCATGAATACTTGCCGCTACCTTCAGCCCCTGGATGCGTTCCTCAGAAAGGCCCAGGGCTTCGGCAATGGCGCAGGCCAGTCGTGTCACCCTCTGCATATGCCCTGCTGTAAAGGGATCCTTAAACTCAACACTTGTTGCCAAAGCTTTAACCGTATCCTCCATGACTTCGGTAAGTGTTTCATATCTTTCTTTTATATCTTTGCTGGTCTTCTCTCTTCCCGTGACATCTCTTATCCCCAGTGCCTGCATAGGCTCTTTTTCATAAAACAGTGTTTTTGCCAGAATTTCAACATGGATGACCTCGCCGCTTTTTTTAATCCCCATGGCTTCAAGCGGCAGTGAAGAAGAATCCTTAAGGAACTCTTCTATTGTCTGTTTCTCATTTGAATCAAAAAAAATCGACAAATCTTTCCCGATATATTCTGATGGCTTATATTCAAAAAGAGAACTTGTCGCATGATTGGCATCTGCGATGATTCCGTCTTTTAAAATCACAATGGCTTCAAAACCAGCCTGCACAAGCATACAAAATCGATTGTTAGCTTTCCTTTGTGTGTCATCCGATTTTTTTTGACCGATAACACGGCCAAGGTTTTTGGAGATTTCTTTTAAGAGGGAGATATCCGGTTCCGTCCATTTTCCCTGCTCCGATATCCATTCCGCCCCAAAAAATCCTATCAATTCCTCATCATGAAAGACAGGAACAGCCAAAAAAGAGCCGGCCTCTTCACCCAAACACAGCTTCTTGAGTGAGTTTTGCGTTTCATCGATTTCCTCTGTGTTTTCGATCTGCACTGTCTTATCATCACTAAAATCTTCGATCATCCATGAAAATCCATCCAGAGGCACGTTTTTTCTTTCTTCGATCTGAGGTTCAATGCCCTCACTGTGCCATTCCCAGAGACAGTTTATCAAATGATTATCTTTATCGAACAGGAACAATCCTGTTCTGTCTGCATTGAGTTTGATCCCTATATCCATGAGGACCCCATTGAACACACTCTCGTTGTCTTTTGCTTCCACCAGTCTTGACAGAATCCTTGACATGAATTTTTCAAAACCAAGTTTTTGCTTCAGACCCACATCAACTTTTTTTTCATCTGTCACATCCTCTATGGTGACCATGACCCCGTTTATGGACCCGTCTTTACTGAAAAGAGGAGAAAAACTGTTCCTGAAATAGCGTTTCTTCTCTGCCTCATTGACATACACAGATTCAATAGAGCCTCTCTTTTGAGAATCAAGACACTTTCTTATTCCCTCTGATATGCCTGATTTTTTAAAAGCAGGGACGTTCCATACATCCATCTCATTCGCTTCCTGTCCGCTCTCTATCCCCAGCTTTTTTTTCGCTTCATAATTCATAAAATGGACTATACCCTGAACATTGACCGATAGAATGCCGACTGATAGTTCCTCTAATAAAGTATTGAGATAGAGTTTTTCTTCATTTAATTCCCGTTCCTTTTTTTCTCTCTCCTGCTCGACTTCCTCTATTTCTGATATTTGTTTGCGGACTCTGTCTAAATCTTCTAAAAACCTGGTCTTTTTTTCGTTTTCATCCATTTCTAACACCCTTTTTACAAAGCCTTATTGTTTTACAAAAGAGGATACAGGTACTCTGTTCAATCCCCCAGTTCTATCTCTTCTCTTCATACTTTTTATAATATCTCATTTTAATTCTGTCAAATGCAATAGCCTTTTAGGATGATTTGGGGGGTGATATTATTGCCCTTGAGTTGCTTTCTCTCTTTGATTATTATAAGGACTGATCCATGAATTCAATCTTCTTTTAAGGAAGCATCCCTATGAAAAAATATCCTTTAACCACCTTTTTTATCATAGCAGCCTGTCTTACAGGTTCTTTCTTTGCAAATAATGCCGTTGCTTATACAGAACCCGTTCCTCTGTCAAAATATCTCTATTATGCCCGCCAGTCTGCGGATTGGACATGGGAACACTATGACGAAAGAATAGCGTCCTGGAGAGAAAACTTTGACCCTGAGAATGTTTTTGGCTACCGCCCTCCGGGAGGCCTCTTGGAAATGGCGGTCATCTATGCGTATTTGTATCAAACAGAATCCCGACCAGAACAAGCCCAAAGAGCCAGAAAAGTACTGTTGACTTATGATGAGTTTACAAAAGCTTACCCCCAATGGGCTGTTGAGAAAAGACCTGACTATGATGACAAGCCTCCGGTTCTTCCTGATTTTTTCTCAGCAATGAAATATATAAGAGCCTATGTCCTGTTAAAAGACCTGGGCGTGCTCTCTTCGCAGGAAAAGAAGAGAATCGAAACGAATATTGCTGAAAGCATGGCCTACCTTCTTAGATCTCAGGAATGGGGCCCTATGAACAGGGCTGCCCTCAGAGCGGAATCTCTGGCCTGGGCAGTCAAAGCTCTTCCCCAACACCCTGATGCAGACAAATGGCGGATGCAGTGCCGTGCCCTTGGAGACGATAACTGGGGGAACTGGGAAATAGAGGATGCCTCCCTTTATAATGCGGTCTGGCTCTATGCTCTGTGCGGATATGCCTATACTCAGAATAGAATGGAAGATCTTTTCAAAACGCCCGAAATGTACTATTACGCCCAGTATTACCTGCAGCTCTTCTGCCCCGCGGGAATGATCCCGGACTTCGGAGACGCTCAATGGAGGAGCAACTGGAATCGATTTCTTGTTTTTTTTGAAGCAGCTGCCCGTCAGTATCAAAACAGCCAATTGAAATGGGCTGCCGCCACTCTTGCCCATAAATTTATAGATTTTGACAATCCGAACAACATTGGACTGGGTTATATGCTTCTCGACTGCTTCATCTGGGGAAGCGACTCCATCAAACCTGTAAAGCCAACAGGATTATCAGGAGAAGTAATGGAAGACATCGTGGGGAAAAAAATCGTATTCAGAAACGGATGGAATCCGGAATCGACCTATTTGCTGTTAAACTACAGGGATGAAGGCTCGGGAGGCAGCTATTTCAGAGATTATCTCAGAGATACGATCCCCGTAGAAGAAGAAAAAATGACCCATGGGCATTCCGATGAGAACAGTATCGTTCTCCTGATGTCTAAAGGCTCTGTTCTTCTTCATGACGGAGGATACAGGGATTATATGCCCAGCGGCCCCTTCGGAGCTTACAGGCAGGACTACTTCCACAACCGCCTGTGTGTCAGGCCTGAAAAAATCTTCATGGGACAAGAAAAAGGTCAAAACCGCTACAGCACAAAAGAAGCTGTGGTCAAACAGGATATTCTCGATTTTTTAAGGAATGCCGGTTCCTACAGACAAATCCGGACAAAAAAAATTGACTTTCTGACCTTTGATGACTTTGATTACAGCAGAACCCGGCTTATAGATGACCAAATGGGATATGAATGGGACAGGACCCTGGTCTACATCAAAGATCCCGCAGCCTTCGTTGTTTTCGATGTTTTCAAGGCCACAAAAGAAAGCTACTTCACCCTGTCGAATCTCTGGCATACCCGAAAAATAATCTCCCAGGGAGATCACTGGTATGATACGGTTTATGACAGAATCCAAAATAACACATTTCCAACCGATCAGCACCTTCTCATCCTGTTCCCAATGACCCACTACAGGCTTGAGGGAGTGGTGCCTCAAAAAAGGCATTATCAGGATGAACTCACCATCCACCAAACAACGGCCCAGCACTTTGAACTGACAGAGACAGCGGGATTCGTCACTGTCCTCATCCCTCACTCCTCTCAAATCAAACCCGAATCTTTTCTCAACAAAGTCAAGCTCCTTCCGGTCGAACCTCAGAACACAGGTATGGGTGTTAAGATAATGCTTGATAACAAAGAAATATATACCGGAGTCAAAAACGATCTAAGGATGGATATGTCCAGGGACTGGAGAAGACCCCGTTACACTTATGATGCCGGAAAAGTCCTATGGGGGCCTCTTGAATCAAACGGGGATTTTGTCTTTGCTTCAGCAAAGAACCATGAGCTGTGCTACACCATAGTCAATCTGACAAAAGCTCTGTATCAGGGCCAGGTTCTTGTTGATGTTAAACCCGATAGGTCCGGGCTTCTCTTTGACGGAAGTGAAGACAAGCCCGGTAAAACGAAACTGAGATACTGGCGGGATTCCCATCATTTCTGATTTATTTCTATGATATTATGAGAAAAATGGTAAAATAGTGTATAAAAAAGTCAAAAAAATGCGTTTTAAGAGGGACATAAAATGAAAAAATCTTTAAAGCTGTTGTGTATGGTTTTGATATCTTTTGTATTGGCTTTCTCCTCTTCTTTAAAAGGAATCGATACAAATGATACGAAAATGCTGACTCATCCTGCTGTAAGTCAGGGAAATATTGTGTTTTCTTATTCGAATGATCTCTGGATCGCGGACTTGAGCGGAAAAAATGTACGCCGCCTGACTTCGCATAAAGGCATGGAATCCTTCCCTGTTTTTTCCCCCGACGGAAAATGGATCGCCTTCAGCGGAGAATATGACGGAAATACCGATGTCTATATCATTCCTGTCCAGGGCGGCATTCCAAAGCGGCTGACCTGGCATCCTTATTCAGATACAGTCAGAGCTTTCACTCCGGACGGAAAATTCGTGGTCTTTATGTCCTCCCGTTTCTCTTTCTCCTACTCCCGCTCCCAGCTCTATAAAGTATCCATAGACGGAGGGATTCCTATCCCGGAAAAAATACCCTATGCCACCAAAGCATCCTATTCCCCTGATGGGAAAAAGATAGCTTATACTCCTTTTGGAGAGGCTTTTCATCAGTGGAAGCACTACCGTGGAGGCACTTTCTCGAGAATCTGGATTATAACCCTCAGTGACAGTTCCGTAGAAAGCATTCCTCAGCCGGAGGGAAGATGCAATGATACAGATCCTCTGTGGATTCATAATAAAATATATTTCCGTTCTGACCGAAACGGAGAATTCAACCTCTTTTCCTTTGATACAGAAGCAAAGGAAATAAAACAGCTTACCGATTATCAGGATTTTCCTGTTGTCTCAGCTTCATCCAGTGATGATAAGGTCCTTTTCGAGCAAAAGGGAAAACTCCATCTGTTTGACATCCATGACGGAACAGTGGATGACCTTTCCATTGGCGTGGCCACAGATCTTATGGGATTAAGGCCCAGATATGTCAATGGAAGCCGATATATAAGAAATGTAGATATATCACCTACCGGTGCCAGAGCTGTTCTTGAATTCAGAGGAGAAATCATAACCCTTCCTGCGGAAAAAGGTGACTTTCGCAACATCACGGAAACCACAGGAATCAACGAGAGGGACCCTGCCTGGTCCCCCGACGGGAAAAAAATCGCATATTTTTCAGATGAGAACGGAGAATACGCTCTTCATATTAAAGAGCCGGGGATCAAAGGCAAAGTGAAAAAATTCCCAATAGACGGAGCCGGTTTCTACGACAGGCCTTACTGGTCTCCGGACAGTAAAAAAATTGCCTATACGGATAATTCCTGGAGCCTGTACTGGTTTGACACTGAGACCGGGAAATCCCATAAAATCGCATCCGAATACCTTTACGGACCCTCTGGCTTGAAAACCATCCGGGGAGTCTGGTCCCCTGACTCAAAATGGATCGCATACACGCTGAATACCGAAGCCTATATTCAAAAGGTTTATGTGTATTCCATAGAAGAAGACAAATCACATCCCATCACCGACGGATTGAGCGAAGTAAGCGACCCTGTGTTTGATCCCAGCGGCAAATACCTTTACTTTTTCGCTTCCACAGACGCAGGTCCTGTAAAGCACTGGTTCGCCATGTCCAGCGCGGACATGAGAATGACCAGTGCGATCTATTTAGCTGTGCTTCAAAAAGATGTCCCTTCTCCCCTTGCCAAAGAAAGCGATGAGGAAAAAGGATTGGAAAACGAAAAACCGGACCAAAAGAACGATGAAGAAAAGGAAAAAGAAGAATTCCGTATCGACTTCGAAGGACTTAATGAGCGCATTCTGAGTATTCCTGTCCCAGAGGGGAATTATGGTTCCCTTCAGATAGGAATCAGCGGCCAGATCTTCTATCTGGAAGCTCCGCCCGACAGCAGCGTCCCTTACTCCCGCGAAACAAAACTGCATAAATTTGACCTGGATAAACGAAAAGATACGGTCATCCTGACCGGTGTCAATGGATACAAACTGTCAGCTGATCACAAAAAACTTCTTTATATTTCAGACAGAAATCTGTTCATCACCAATATAGCCGACAGCATAAAGCCGGGCCAGGGAAAATTAAACACAGAATCCATTCAGGTCCAAATAGACCCGCCCAGAGAATGGAAACAGATATATCACGAGGCATGGAGGATCAACAGGGACTACTTTTATGACCCGAATATGCATGGAGTGGATTGGGAAAAAATGCAGGAAAAATATTCTGTTTTCCTGCCTCACATCTCCTGTCGCCAGGATCTGAACAGAGTGATACAGTGGATGTGCAGCGAACTGGGAGTAGGCCACCACAGAACCGGCGGCGGAGACACCCTTACCGGAACAGATAGGGTTCCGGTCGGCCTGTTAGGAGCTGATTACTCCATTGAAAACGGCCGCTACCGCTTCAAAAAAGTATTCGGAGGCCTTAACTGGAATCCGGAACTCCGCTCCCCCCTCACCGAACCCGGAGTGGATGTGAAGCAGGGAGAATATCTCATTGCGGTCAATGGCGAACAAGTCAGACCCCCTGAAAATATCTTCAAATTTTTTGAAAACACGGCCAACCGGCTGACTGAAATAACGGTCAGCTCTGATCCGGAAGGAAAGAATTCACGTGATGTGGATGTGGTCCCCCTTTCCAATGAATACACTCTCAGAAACAGAGACTGGGTGGAAGGCAATATCGCCAAGGTGAACAAAGCAACAGGAGGGAAAGTGGCCTACGTCTATGTTCCTAATACAAGCACATTAGGTCATACCTATTTTAAGAGATATTTCTTTCCCCAATCACACAAAGACGCCATAATCGTTGACGAACGGTTTAACGGCGGCGGCTCAGTTGCCGATTACTACATAGATATCCTGAGACGTCCTTATGTGTGCTACTGGAACATGAGATACGGCGCAGACCTTAAAACACCGAGCGCATCCATTCAGGGACCCAAGGTCATGCTTATCAACGAATCCGCAGGTTCAGGCGGCGACCTTCTTCCCTGGATGTTCAGAAAATTCAAGCTAGGGAAACTCATCGGGACCAGAACCTGGGGAGGCTTGGTCGGAACTCTCGGCTTCCCTGTTCTCATGGACGGAGGATATGTCACAGCCCCCAACCTGGCTATCTGGACGGAAGACGGATGGATCGTTGAAAACGAAGGAGTCCCTCCGGATATCGATGTCCAGCAGACACCGTCTGAAATCCTGAAAGGTCATGACCCCCAGCTGGAAAAGGCCATTCAAGTCGTACTTGAAGAACTGGATAAAAATCCCCCGAAGAGGCCGCAAAGACCCCCATATAAAAAGATAAAATAACTGCAGGAAAACCTTTGCTTACCTGAATTATTCAAGAGTCAAGGTTGCTGCGTCACTGCGAACGACCGTAAAGGAGTGCGGCAATCCAAAGTTTGGATTTAAATTGCTGGATTACTGCACCCGGGCATTTATCCAATTTATATGTAAAGTTTATAATTATACCTAAATGCCTACTTAGGGTAGACAAAATAGAATACAAATAAACTAAATAAAGGCCTATCTAAAGGATACTCTTGACAAGAGTTTATATTTATTCTAATATGCCTACTATGAGTAGTCAAAATAAAAGTAAAATAAACTTTATAATGAAAAATTGGGCTAAAAATACCGTGTCGGTGTATTCCTGGCTTAATGAACACGGGGTTGATCGTAAGTTAGCACAAAAATATTTAATAAGCGGCTGGCTAGAACGGGTAGGCAGAGGTGCTTTTAAAAAAACCGGAGAAGAAGTTGATTGGACAGGCGCCATTTATGCAATACAGACACAGATGAAGAAGACTGTTCATCCTGCAGGAAAGACGGCCCTTCAGCTTCTTGGAAGAGCTCAATACATCCCTGCTGTCTTTAAAGAGCGCAAGGTAGTTCTTTTTGGATTGCAGAACGAAAAACTTCCTGCCTGGTTTAAAAAACATAACTGGGGAGTTAGGCTACGTTATGTGATGAGTGGGCTGTTTGGTGATTCAACAAATCTTGGCATGACCTCATATGATATAGGCAATTATGAAATAAATATATCTGCTGCTGAAAGGGCTGCATTGGAATTTTGTTATGATGTCCCGGTAAAAGAGTCTTTTAAGGAACTGGATGAAATAACATCATCTCTTACTACCTTACGGCCTCATCTGGTACAAAAACTACTTGAAGAATGCAGCTCAGTCAAAGCAAAAAGGCTGTTCATGTATCTGGCTGAAAAACATGAGCATACCTGGGTTAAAAAAATATACATGGCAAAAGTTGATTTAGGAAAAGGCAAAAGAGCCTTCTGTAAAAACGGGCGTTATGACCCAAAATATAAAATAGTAGTGCCGAAATGAAAAATAGTTCGAAAAATATATTTTATCAACAGGCCGACCTTTTAATATCAGTATTGCCTTATGTATTTAAAGAGAGTAATTTTGCCATACATGGCGGTACGGCAATAAATTTCTTTATTCGTGACATGCCACGAATATCGGTTGATATAGATTTGATCTATCAGAAAATACTTCCCAGAGATGATACACTAAAAAATATCAGTGACGGACTAGAAGCTATCTCAAATGGAATCAAATCTGATATACAGGGGATTAAAGTTGAGAAGAAAATTCGTGGAGACAATTTGACCAGTAAACTTTTTGTCACAAGAGAAAATGCACTAATCAAAATAGAACCTAATCAGATTATTCGAGGGAATGTTTTCGGCACACAGGACAGGGACATCTCTCCAAGAGCTGAAGAAGTATTTGAGAAATTTGTAACTTCGAAGATAATGTCATTTGAAGATGTTTATGGTTCAAAGATTTGCGCTGCTTTAGACCGGCAACATCCGAGGGACCTGTTTGACATCAAATTGTTAATGCAAAACGAAGGTATAACAGAAAAAACAAAGAAAGCGTTCCTTGTGTATTTGATTAGCAACAATAGACCAATAGCTGAATTATTGGAACCTCACATACTGGATATAAAACCTTTATTTGAAAAAGAATTTACTGGAATGGTTGCCAATGAGGTTGAATTAGACGAACTATTGATTACTAGAGAAAGATTGATAAGAACCATCAATGAGAATATAAGCGATAACGAGAAAAAATTCCTGGTTTCTTTTAAGGAAGGCGAGCCTAAATGGGATTTGCTTGGAGTTGAAGGCGTTAGTGAATTACCTTCAATAAAATGGAAGCTTATCAACATTGGCAAAATGAGTTCTTCAAAACACAATGAGGCAATAACCAAGCTGAAAAAAGCATTAAAATATTAACCCGGACAATTCATGAATCGATCGGAAATTCAGGCGTGACTGAAGCGACATTTCAGATTTAGACTTCGGATGCATGAGGGTAATCCTTCTATTCACGAGCCAAGCTTGCTGCAGATGCGAGGCGCAGGGTATGAAGCTGTGGCACTTCACCGCGAATGCCCTGCAACAAAGCAGATGCTGTGAGATCGGCTCGCCTATAAGGTAAAATCAGCCTGCATTATATTTAAATACTAAACAGAGACAAAGAGATAAACTCTTTTAATCAAAATGACTTAAAAACCCAATCGATCATGTAGTGTTGATTGATGCATGCAGGCTGATTTTATGAATAACAAGGATTACTTAAGGCTTTCCTTACTCCCGAAAGAACGGCTGATGGAGAATTCACTGAAATCAACATCCCACTTGTTCTCAACCATATAAGTGACAAGATGTTTGCAGATGCCGGGACCAAACATAAACCCATGCCCTGACATGCCTGAGGCGACATAAAGGTTCTCCACCTCTGTCTGGTCCACTATGGGGCTGCCGTCCGGGGTCATGGTATAACAACCGGCCCAGTGCCTTAAAATCGCGGCTTTTTCCAGTTCCGGAACCAGCCGGACCATTCTCTGTGCCATCTCAAGTAAAAACTCACACGAGCTGTCCGTCCGGATGCCCGGAACATTGGGGTCAGGTGTGTAACAGCCAATGACTTGCCCGGTTAAAAGCTGCTGGAAATAGCAGCCGTCTTTCCTGTAATCAACCAGCATGGGTTCAATGATCTTTGGTATTCTCTCTGTTATTACGGCCTCATGCCTTTCAGGATACAGGGGAAGGTCTAACCCCACTTTTTTGCCGATTTCCCTTGTCCATGCTCCCGCACTCAGAAGGACTTTGTTGGCTTCAATCAAGGTTCCGTTTGCTAAAGTCAGAAGGAAATTTTCTTTTTTCTCAATCCCGGAAACCGGATTATGAAGATAAAAATCCCCGCTTTTTTCATCTATCTTCTTCTTATAGCCTTTCAATACGGAGAAAGGGTAAGCCTGGCCGTCATCCGGACAATAGGCAGCACCCAGAAGGCCGTCAGTATTCAATCCGGGCACAATAGATAAAGCTTCTTCCGGACTGATCAGGGAGACATTTATCCCTTCCTTTTTCTGGAGTTCGATGTTTGACTTAAATACATTGAGAAGACCCTCATCATGGGCCATGAGAAGATAGCCGCTCTTTGAGAAATCGATGGAAAATCCGAATTCATCCTCCATTTGAGAAAAAAGAGAAACGCTGTCTTTCATGAGTCCAATGGATGCCGCGGTTGAAAACTGCTGCCGTATCCCCGAGATGCACCGCCCGGTTGAGCCCGAGCCAATATAGCTCTTATCTATGACAGCTGTCTTCAATCCTTCCCGACTTAGATTATAAGCAGCAGCCATGCCGATTATTCCGGCGCCGATAACGGCTGAGTCATATGTTTTTTTCATTTCTTTCCCTAGACAAGAAGATATTTTTTATCACAAGAAGATATTTTTTATCACAGGTTATTTCCTAAGTCAAACCAAAACATTTCTTGACAATTTTTCAATCAATAGATAGTCTATTATTTCAAAAATCCAGAAATTTCATCCAGGAAAAATGGAAGACCTAAGAATAGAAAAAATAAAAAGAAAACAGAAAATCACATTAACGGTCAACGGCACAGAAATACAAGCGTATAAGGGGGAGACGGTTCTGGCCGCCCTGACAGCAGCGGGATATAAAGCACTGAAAAAAAATCCTGTAGATCAAAAGCCCAGAGGCCCTCTGTGCGGAATGGGAGTGTGTTTCGAATGCACGGTGACGATAAACGGAGTTCCGAATATCAGAGCCTGTATGACCGAAGTCCAGGATGGAATGAGCATAGAGACAAATGATCAAAGATAAATATGATATTGTCATCATAGGAAGCGGATTTTCAGGAATCGCCGCTGCTGACATTCTGGCCGATCATGACTTGAGCATCCTTCTCATTGACGAAAATATCCACATCGGCGGCCAGCTCTTAAGGAAAATCCCTGAAGAGCTGGGAGAATACCCTTCGTACAAACCGGAGAAAATAAAAAGAATCGGATTTGATTTCATAGACAAAGTCAAACAAAAGAAAATCACTTTAATGAACAAGACCGCTCTCCTTGGAGTCTATGAAAATAATGAACTGCTGATTGAATACAACAGGGAAAAAACATTCACTCTCAAGTATGACTTCATTCTCTTTGCCACCGGCGCAAGGGAACGATTCCTTCCCTTCAAAGGATGGACCCTTCCCGGAGTGTATTCCACGGGAATGCTGCAGGTCCTTATCAAGAATTTCGGGGTTCTCCCCGCAAAGAAAATGCTGATGGCCGGTTCCGGCTTGTTTCTGTTTGCAGCCGCTTATGAATACCTGAAAAACGGCGGAAAACTGCTCGGCATCATGGAACAGTCTCCATTCTGGAACAAAGTCAAATTTCTCCCTCAATTTTTCCATCAATCATCCAAATTTCTGGAAGGAGCGGGCTATATATCCAAAATTCTCCTTTCCGGAGTGCCCGTGAAATTCCAAAGGCATGTCATAGAAGCGCGGGGTGAAAAAAACCTGGAGGAAGTGGTCATAGGAAAGCTTGACAAGCACGGCGAACTCATAAGCGGAACAGAAAAAACATATAAAACTGATACCCTTGTTGTCGGATACGGCTTTGTGCCGAACATCGAAGCCCCCCAGATGGCGGGCTGCCAGCTGGAATACTGTAAAGAAAAAGGAGGCTGGACAGTTGTTGTAAACGACCGTATGGAGACCAATGTGGAAAACATCCTTGCAGCCGGGGAAATCACGGGTATAGGCGGCGCCAATAAATCTTTGAACGAGGGGAAGATCGCGGCGTACACCATACTGGAAAAACTCGGGCTCATGGATAAGGAAAACCTGGCACCCCTTTTCAAAAAACTCAAAAAAGAGCGGAAACACCATATGAGTTTTGTCAAGTGCTTCAACTCTCTTTATCAGATCAAACCAAAAACAGTCCTCGGAATCCCGGACGATACCATTGTGTGCCGCTGTGAAAGCGTTGACATGAAAAGCATAAAGGATGCCGTCAGCATGGGCTGTCATGACCCGAACGGCCTTAAAATGGCCACCCGGTGTACCATGGGCCAATGCCAGGGACGAACATGCGCTCCGGTTATCTATGACCTGCTCCAAATCCTGTGCAGCCGCACTCCGGAGGAAACCGGTCTGTTCTCTGTAAGGCCTCCCTTTAAACCGGTGTCCATCAGCGCTTTGAACAAATCGAACAAATCCTGATCAAGCGGAACCTTATCAAACCTTTTTTTCTGAAAGAATCCTTTTCTGCAGATTCTTTGCTTCGGCCAGCAGTTCATCCAGCTTGTCAAAGATGATTCTGATCTTGATATGAGAAAGCTTTCTTTTCCCCTCCTGCTGGGAAGCGTAATTTAATCTCAGAAATTTTCTGATCTCCTCTTTGTCCATCAGCTTGTTTAAAAACTCATCTTGGAGCAATTCTTCGAGCAGTGCCTGTTCTTCCTCTGTTTTAGCAAGCATGCTGTACTCAGCGAGCAGGCTTTCCCTCCAGTTTTTATAATCAGGTGTCACATATTCAGGAATAGGACCCAGCAGCCTTCTGGCATTTTTTATGGACTCTCTGAAAAAATCTTCCCCTTCGCGCAGAAACCTCTTGGCTCTGTAAAAGTCAGTCTGACTCTGTTGAGAATCTTTTTTCAAGATATTCTCAAATGCCTCTATTGCTTCCTTTAAAGACCTAAAACATTTAAGGGCTTTAGGATACACTAATTGTTCGGTATCTTTTGTTTTCATGCTGTTATACTCCCATTTTTTATCCAGAAATGCCTCTCTAAACTCAGGTTAAAATCTGGATTAATTTTATAAATTGAGAAAAATTTTCACGTTTGTACTCAACTGCATCCTTTAAAGGATAGACGACCGGTGCATCATTTCTCCAGCCCACAGCATGATGCCTTTTACCACGGAGGAGAGCATCCACTGCCGCGCTTCCCATTCTCGCTCCCAATATCCTGTCAAACGCACTGGGGCTTCCTCCTCTTTGAATATGGCCTATGACCGTAACCCGGACATCATCGATATACTTTCTTAATTCTTCAACCATGATTCCTGTTTTTCCCGAGCCTTCAGCAACAACAATGATCCAGCTTTTCTTTCCGGATTTTCTGCCCTGTTTCACTTTTTCCAAAATACTGTCCATATCCTGTTTGATCTCCGGAATAATGACATCTTCGGCTCCTCCGGCCAGGGCAGAGTGAACCGCAATGGCTCCGGACTCTCTCCCCATGACCTCAACAAGGAAAATCCGGTCCATACTGTAAGCCGTATCCCTTATCTTGTCTATGGCATCCATAGCTGTGTTCAAAGCCGTATCAAAGCCCAGTGTTTCCTGCGTACCGGCAATGTCATTGTCAATGGTGGCCGGAATGCCAACAGCCGGGAAATCATACTCTCTGTTAAACACCAGAGCCCCTTTGTAAGAGCCGTTTCCGCCTATGACAATAAAGCCCTCAATTCCGCTTTCCGTCATATTTTTGTATGCTTTTTCCCGTCCGGCTCTTTTTAAGAATTCTTCCGACCTGGCTGTTTTTAAAAACGTACCGCCCAGGTTGATGATATTGCTGACATCCCGTCTATCCAATTCAGTGAAATTTTTATCCACCAGGCCCTGGTAACCGTGAGAGACTCCTGTCACTGAAACCCCATGAGACAAGGCATACCTCACCACACTCCTTATAGCGCTGTTCATTCCCGGTGAGTCGCCCCCGGAGGTCAAAATTGCGATTCTCTTCATCTTCAGTTAATCTGATATCAGATTATGAGAGGAGAGTCAACAAAATCATCAGTTTTCATTGAACAGAAGAGCATAGATGTCCGGAAGACTGCTTTGGAGTTTCAATAAAAGAGCCTCGGGCAGCCATTCCTTTTGCAGGGGAACTCTCTTTACATAAAGAGAGGAATGGTTGATCTCCCGTCCGTATTTGTAATCAACGGGAAACTCCCCCGCGGAATCGATCCGGTTGGCATCCAGCAGCGGGTTCGGAACGGATAGGAAAAACCGGCTTTCGCTGTTTTTATTCCGGCCGAATAGATTTTTTTCCTTAAGATAAAGATAAAGGCTTACAGCTTCTGCCTCTGCGGGATCGATGATGCGGATATCTTCCGCAATGATATCCCTGTATTTTTCATCAACTGTTCTGAGAAAAAGAAAATGGTCCCTGAATTCCTGCTCAAAGAGCGGATAATGGGTGCATCCGAGGACAACGGATCTGATCTTCCCTGTCTCCCCTCTTTCCAGCGCCTTTGCAGCCAGGCTTGTCACATAGTACTTTATATAGTTCTCCACGGAATTGAGTTCCACGGTGATGATGTCCCCCTCCTCATCCTTTTCTAAAAGCAGTCCGTCCCCTGTATCAAAATGGTATTCTTCCCAGAGGGATAGATCTATGGCATAAGCAGGATGTCCCAATCCCGGTCCCTGGTAAAGACCTGATCCCCTGACACCGGCCGCATCGGCTACAATATAAGCCGGATCACCGTCAACAGCACCGGCCAATCCGAAACAAGGCTGCTGCAGGATATCCACTCCTTTGATGCCTTTTTCCGAGAAATATTTTTTAAGTGATCTGGGATATCCCATGGAACGGCAGGTTCCTTCTGTGGCAAAAACAGCTACTGCATCCTTTTTATCCGTATCATAGAGCTCGACAGCCTCTCTGGCCCCCGCATCTATGATTCCAATGGCCTTCATATCCAATCCCCATTCTTTAAGAATCCGCTCCACAAGCTCAAACCCGTAAGCTGTGGCTGTGTTGCAGGCTATGACAACGGCTTTGACCGGCTGTTTTTCACCTGTCGGGGATTTTTCTTCCGGCGAGATAGAGTATTTGTCAGCCAAAAGAAACCGGACGTCCTTGATAATCAATTCTCTGAGAAAATCGGTTTTTCCTTCGGACGGATACCTTCCGTAAGGCATATTGGCCCTGTCCCCCAGATAAATGAACTTCTCAGAAACAAAATCAGGGATCCCGTCACTGCCTTGCTCATGGGTGCGGTTATCAAACGCATCCAGCCGGATAATGGCGTTCAATACCGTGAGCCCCCCTGTCCCGGAATCAAACACCCCTATGGGCAAAGAATCCCGCTCGCTGGGGTATTCGCTAAAATCAATATAAAACGGACTCTTTTGATCCGAGCTTATCTCAGATACCAAGCTGAATTTCTCTGATCCGGACTTAAGCTCATTGTCCTGCTTTTCCACGCGGGACAAACAGGAAGAGAAAAGAACGGCCGCCAGGAACGTCAAAATCAAAAAACAGCCTCTGCCCTTAGCGTATCTCATGCGCGGAAGCTCGATTATTTTTTCTCTTTAATGAAATCTTTGATAACGCTTATTGCTTTTTCGAGCTGGGGGTCTGTACCGTTTAATTCATCATTCAGATCATTAACCACTTTGATATCCGGTTTGACTCCCCCGCTTGTCTCCAGGTCCTGTCCGTCAAGCGTGTAGCAGCCCCAGAAAGGCAGCCTGAAATAAGCTCCGTTCATCAATCCCGCACCGGTCGTAAAGATCAGCCATCCGTAAGTGGTATTTCCGATAACAGGCCCTCTCTCAAGGGCTTTGAACCCATTCGCGGTCATCTCCCCGTCACTGAGGGTCACTTCGTTAACCAGAAGCACTATGGGTTTGTCTTCGAATCCAAAGGATGACTGGGGGGTCTCCGAAAGGCCTCTTATCTTCCATTTCGCATAAACAGGCTTTGTGAGAGCTTGTAAGACTCTGTCATGAACATTTCCGCCAAAATTATAGCGCAGGTCCAGTATCAATCCTTTCCTCGGCACAGCGTCCCTCTCGAGCTCCCTCAGAAATCGTTCCAGGTCTCCTCCGCCCATAGCCCGCATATAGATATAGGCTACTTCATCATCCGTATTTTTCTTCACATAATCACGCCGGCTGTCGATCCACTCCTCCAGAACGAGCCGGTTTTCCTGTCCTGCTGAGATCGGTTCGACCGAGACTTTCTTTTCTTCGCCCGTCTTGTCTTTCTTAAAACCCAGTACGACCCTCTTCCCTATCTTTCCGTTAAAAAGCTTCCATATGTTTTCCTCGGGCTTGACACTTTCCCCGTTTATAGAGGCCAGCTCATCCCCTTGAGATATCTCTTCTCTGTAAAAGTACAAAGGACCGTCCTTTATGATGCGCTTCAAAAAGACCTTTCCCTCAGCAAAATCCCACTCGGCTCCGACATGGGCACTCGGCTCCTCTGTCCTTAGTCCCATGGTCCCTCTTATTCCGGTGTGGGAGGAATTGAGATATCCGATCATCTCATTAGCATAGTCGTAAAAATCCCTGTCCTCCCTCACCTGCTGGAGCACAGGTTTGAATTTTTCATAGAGCCCGTCCCAATCAACATTGTGAAGTTTCTCATCATAATAATAGTGCTTCAAAGTGTAATAGACCTCTCCCAGCATCTGTTCGTATTCATCGACCTTATCCACTTTGATGTCCACATCGAAAGACACCCTTTCGCTCTTGCTTGTCTTTAAATTTATCCTTCCTATGCTTCCGGAACTCAGATAGTACAGATATTCTCCGCCTTTGCGGCACTGAAGACTTCGCGGATATCTGATGGCGGGCATAAACGGTTCGAACTTCCCTCTTTCTTCCTCTTTCAAACTCGTCTTCCATAAATGATACGTGCCGTCTGTATTGGACACAAAATAGACTGTTTCCACATCCACCGGAGAGATCACAAAGGCGCTGTCATCACCCAGACTGTTCGTTATCCTCTTGGTCTGCCTTTCTCTATCTTCCATATCAAAAACGACCTTGGGTTCTTCTTTATCCTTTTTCTCTTTATCTTTTTTCCCTTCTTCTTCCTTATCTTCGGTCTCAAAGAGCTCCTCGAATTTGTCTTCCTTGAACTCGGGTTTTTCAGGAGCGAAATCAATCCTGTAAATATCCCATTTCCCTGTGAATTCAGGAAAGCTGTGCCCGAAACGGTTGGAGGAGAACAGCATGAACTTACAGTCCTGAGACCAGTACGGGCTTCCTTCATCATAAGCCGTATCAGTAAGAAGAATCTTTTGCTTCGAGTTGATATCAACGGCAAAAATGTCCGTATGGCTGTTTTTTTGTGGGACGACCGCCAGAAAAGCGCTGTCCGGAGACCAGACAAACGCATCGCCAAAACGGCCTCCAAAATCCCCCTCTATGAGCAGGTGGTCATCCTTTTTATCAGGGCTGATGAGCCTTATCTGTTTTTTCCCTCTGTAATAAGCGATCCACTTCCCGTCCGGAGAAAAAGTAGGCAGCAGCTCATCCTCAGGGCTTGAAACCAGAAGTTCCGGTTCCCCGTCTCCCAGCGCTGAAACAAGATATATATCAGGATCGGCGTTTTTATCACAAACATACGCCAAAAGGCGGCTGTCCTTGTCCCAGCTGATCTGTTTTTCCCTCCATGGAGTCCGGGTGACATTGCGCGCAAACCCTCCCTTACTGGCCATAACAAAGATATCTCCCCGTACTACAGCAGCTATCTTTTTTCCGTCCGGAGATATTTTGTATTCAGAGACAGAAGCTTCTTTGTAATGAAAAGTCCTGCTGTTTTTTGTCTCACTGGGCGCATTGATTGCAACAGGGTGGGATTCGCCTTTTTCCAGGTCTGTTATCCATAATCCGAAATCTCTTTCATAGACCGACAAAGCTGCATCATCCGCTATGGAGAGCCATTTTATATCTCCCTCTTTAAAATGTGTGACAGGAGTCAAACCGGTTCCGTCTTTTCCTACGGACCAGATGTTCTTGTTGTTGTATTCCCTGTCGCTGACGAAATAAATCTTTCCCCCGGAATGTCCCCATTGAGGCCAAAAACAGTTGCTCTGATCCGAGATCACAAGTTCAGCCTGGTCTTTTTCGAATCCCTTTCTCCAGATCTCGGATGTATTGGATCCCCGGTATCCTCTTCGCCACCAATACCCGTTCTCCATGCCTAAGGAAAAGACATATTCCTGCCCGTCCGGAGACAGATCTGCATAATAGGGCCAGCTCCAGTAGGTATCAAGGATAGGATAAGCATTCCCTCCCTGCAGGGAAATCTTAAAAAGGCTTGAAGAAGAGGAACGGCTTGAATGGAAAATGACCCATTTTCCATCCGGAGAAATGTCATTTCCCACATCACCTGCCGAATGATACGTAAGGCGCCTGGGCACTCCTCCTTCCGAATCTATGACATAGATATCATCATTCCCGTTTCGGTTCGAGGTGAAAACCAGCTGCTTTCCGTCCGGAGTCCACAAAGGCTTGTAGTCATAGGCTATATGGTCGGTGATCCTCCGGGCATCCCCTCCTTTTGAGGAAACGACCCAGATATCCCCCATATAAGAGAAAGCAATCATACTCCCGTCACCGGAAAGCGCCGGATACCTGAGACCTATAAGTTCTTCGGAATACACAGATCCCGAAAACACGATCACACTCAATAAAACTAAAATCCCTATAAAACTTTTTTGCTTCACTGCATTCCCCTTTCGTAAATTATTTAACAGAAATACAATACAGAATTATTAGCCTTGACGATAAACAAGTCAAGGCTGATGTGTCATTGCGAACGACCGCAAGAAGGTGCGGCAATCCCAGCGCTGTTCAGGCTTTCGTCACATTTTTAGCCACGAGGCCGCGTTCGTTTTGTTCTATATCAAAATTGACTTCCTCTCCCTCTGTAAGTGTTTTAAAACCGGGCATGGCAATGGAAGAATAGTGAACAAAAATATCTTTATCCTGTCCCTCCTGTTCAATAAATCCATACCCTCTCTCATCACTGAACCATTTAACAATTCCTTTAGCCAAGACTTAAACCTCCTTAATAATATGAATACATAATCCTGATCCTAAATCCATTCCTCCGGCAAAGGTCCTTCTCTTTCCGGTTGAAGCAGACTTAGTGATATGAGATTCATATCTTTTTATAAGCACAAATCTGTTGATGAAGCGAATGAACATTAGAAAAAATTAATCCTGTGTTTTTGATTCCATGGCGAGACTTACTTTTTTGGTGGGACTTTTCTCATTTAAAACTCAAAACTCTCATTACTCCCTTGTCTTATAGCACAGGAAAAATCAATTGTCAAAACTATTTTCCCCTGGAAATAATGAAAAATTGAATGTTTTTATATATGGATATTATAAAAATTTCGAAATAGAGACATTCAAAATATCATGAAACTGTAACATTTGAACAAAATGAATGTAATTTTTGATATAAGTAACTGATAATATTTTCGTTAAGTGTCATCCGGGTGTAACCTTTTGTCTGGCGCATCAATTTTGCTCGGTTCATAATAACTCCTTTTAAATCAGCCACTTAATCCCTCACCTCCTAAATGGCATATTTTTTGCTTAGTGATTAATGTAACTATTTTTACGGGGAGTGAAAGATGGAATCATCAACATCCTTACAAAGAAATGTCGATTCATTCAAAAATTATCTTCTGAATATTTGGGGGAATGAGAAACCTTTGTGTAAATTATTCTCAACAGAGAAGAATAATTACTTATACGATACGGGAACTAACAAGATAGTGAAATGTGAAAATCCGGAGTTCGAATTATTGAATGACTTGATGATCATGGATATTAATGATGCGGTTGATAAATTTTCATCAAATCATTCGGATCCTATTTCAATCAAAACTTTCTCATCACTGGAGCAGGCAATGGAGAAAGAAAATATTTTAAAAATAACAAAAGCAGTTAAATTCAGTTCACCTGCACATTTTGATTACCTTGAAGAAATGATAAATACAAAACTTAAGATGCTCCAACTAGAAGCAACAGAACGCTGTAATTTACGCTGTGATTATTGTGTTTACTGAACTACTCCCCAAAAAATGGACAATGGAATAAGGTGTAAAAGAGACCTGCCATAACTCAAAAAAGGAGGTGATAATATGAAAGTGGTCAAGGTTAAAGGCGGAAATGATATTGAACCACTGGGTAGTTGTATATGTGAGGTGCAACTTTCTACGGTTGGCATAGCGAATCCAGAATGTGTATGTATGTGTGATCATCAAGTGGGGGATGAGGAGATTAAAATGGAAGAAAAATATGTTCTAGTTCCATGATCAATTCTAAACTGAAAGAGAGGGGAGAAATTCTCCCCTCTCTTTTTTCTCTAAATA
>JAGGYH010000069.1 GCA_021162615.1 Candidatus Aminicenantota bacterium | reverse complement strand
TCCTTCAACCTTATCAGTAATTTCGTCCCAGTCATAATTTTCCAAACCAAATTTATTCAGCTTCTCACCTTCGGCCTTATTTATACTGCTGTCCCGGCTAAGGATCTCGGATAGTTTCTTCGCCAAATCATCAACATCCCTCGACTTGAATGTGCTTCCGTGGCCGGCCAATACATCAAGGTTCTCCTGTATATCGCTCGCCAGGATCATCCTGGCATACCCCATTGCTTCCAGAATAGACAAGGGCATCCCTTCTATGGTTGAGGGTTGGACAAAGCAAAGGGCATTGGAAAGAAGTTCTTCCTTCAGCTCTCCCGTGGCAAAGCCGGTAAAGACGACGCCCTTAGCTGTTTTGAACTCCATAAGACGCCGCGCATAAGTCTAAATGTTGTGAGGTTTTAACCTAACTTGCTGAATTTACGGAACTGATCTGACTGATTCCAATCAACGCCCTAATCGAAGGGGATGTACAGGGCTAAACATTTTTTGCCGAATTCGCGTTCACCAAAAAAAGTACGGGACATTTTTTTATAAGTGTGCATAATCATAGTGCAACTATCTAACCTAAAGTAGGGAGGTTGCGCATGATTAATGATGTTAAGCGAACTTTGACAATGTTGGAAAAGTCGTTAGACAGGCTGGCAAGACAATGTTTCCACGATCCAAAACAGTATCCAGATGTTTTCCATGAAATTGAAGAATGTATTAACGTCATCCGTTCATGGCTCAATAAAATGGAGATATTTCAATCACTACAATTTATTTATGTGACATTATCTACTCTTATTGATGAACTTGGTAGGTTAATAAGTAAATTATGGGAAATCTGTAAGACAAATAGAGGGAAAAAAGGAGTTTCAAAAACACAACGAGACAGACAGAGTTTCCGGATAATTACTTCTTGTCGTTCGATGATAAATAGTATCACTCGTAGATTAAGCAATGTAAAAAATGATGATAGCACAATCAGTATTGCACTTGAGATAGGAATGTTGAAATGTTTTGATAAATCAATCATCAAAAACTTAAAAAGTAAAACGCAAAATCTAGTTTCAAAACGAGGAGATCAAACATACGTCTTTCCTTATGATGATATCGAAAATTACGACGCACTTGTAAAAGATAATAAGAAGTTTTGCGTTGAAGTATTGGACCGGCTAGATGAATATACTCACCACACCGGCCATAAGCCAACATGTTCTGGGCCTAAAGAATATATTTTATCTGGATTCCGAGGAAATCCTCGAAAAACAATAATGAGTGTGAGTGGAGGAAAAAAAATAATATTTCCAATCCGCATGATACAATGCAAGAAATGCAAACAAAAATTCTCTCTTGTGCCGAGCTTTCTTCCAAGGGAAAAGAATTTTGGCATAGAGATTATTGGCCATGTGTATCGGAATCTGTATCGTTTTAATCTAAGTCTTCAGGGAGTCATCGAAGATCTTAAAATTATTGGTAAAAAAAGTGTCAAAAGCAAGCAAACCATCTTGAATTGGAGTCGGTGGGCAGGATCACTTCATCCAGCAACGGTACTAATGAGGGCAGGTGTTAGAGGGTCAGGATATCTACAGGAAGATGAGGGTTTCGAAAAAGAACCAAATCTAAGGACTTATTCTGTAGTTATGGTCGATCCAGAAAATTTATTAGTGTGGCATTCAGATTATGTTGATCATGTTGATGAAGAACATCTTAGTGGTTCATTTGAGAATTTCCTCCGAAAAATTGACTTCAAAATTCTCGGTGTGACAAAGGATAAATGGAAAGCCTCAACCAATGCTATCAAGTCCATTTTTCATGGAATTTGGATTGGATATTGCCATCGGCATTGTCTGAAAAAAGTTCTTGATGCATTATTAAAATATCAAGCGCAATCAAAATGTACCGATCAAGAAGTAACAAGACTTTACAAAAAATTTAAGAAAGTATTAAA
This sequence comes from Candidatus Aminicenantota bacterium, assembly GCA_021162615.1. GTDB lineage: Bacteria > Acidobacteriota > Aminicenantia > Aminicenantales > Aminicenantaceae > WJMT01. The sequence goes on along the minus strand of JAGGYH010000069.1, from coordinate 598 downwards.
AACATCGACATCTAAAATTAATTTGGAAATCAAGCTTAAAACCTTAAATGATGATGCATTTTCTCATCCATTACTAAAAAAAAGGGTTGCAGAGTTAAAAGAAAATGCCACTCATTATACCTCTAATAAAAATAGAAAGGGTATCACTCAAACAACATCTATTGTTGATAACTATTTGAAAGGTATTAAGCGCAAACTAAAACAAATTGAAAGTTTTCGAGATAAGGAATGGGCAAGTATTTTCTTTCGAGCACACGCTACCATCAGAAATTTTGTTCCATTTTTATCTGGAGCAAAAAATGCCCATAAGAGTCCATTTGAATTAGCCGGAGGACAAACATATGACTTGCCTTGGATTCAGGCCATGAACGTTCATAATGCCTTTTTGTTTACCGAAAACGCCTTCTGATTTTGGGGTGTTATGCCACCTCACAACATTTAGACTTATGCGAAAAATAACTTTGAATAATTCTATATTATAACGAGAAAACGCATCCGAATACATCGACTTAGAGGCGTTAACTAATCCCAGGGTTTTTGCGTCGTCAGTCGATTTTATCTCTGTGATTAGAAGGCTCACTGACTTGATTTGGTTAAT
>JAGGYH010000106.1 GCA_021162615.1 Candidatus Aminicenantota bacterium | reverse complement strand
CGTCACCCGTTCGATCCACCAGCGATGGATCTCTCTCCCATTCGGGCTTCGCTCTCCTCTAAAGAGGAACCGTGCCCGCTCAGCCCTCATAGTGGATTCCTCATCCCATGCCCTTCTTCCCTTACATAGTCTCTACTCATGAATTATCAGAGTCACATTCCTGCATCCGAAGGCTAAATCTTCAATGTCGCCACGTCCACACCTGAATTTCGCAAGGTAAAAAGGTGGTGTGGCCTGCGCTCCATTCATGTTATCACGAGGAGCGCAGCGGCGCAGTGATTTCATAATGCTCCCTTGTCACAATGAGATTGCTTCATCACTTTGTTCTTCGCAATAACACAGCAGCATTGACTCGTTCATCATCCAGGTCTATTGAAAAGGAATGTTTACTGCTCTATTAAATTATGGTATAAAAGTCAAACAAAATGTTTTAAGGAAAGAAAATGGAAAAAAAGCAAGAAAATAACTGGGGTATGTTCTGCCATCTCGCAGCACTGGCAGGATTTGTGGTTCCTTTTGGAAACATCATTGGTCCGTTGATCATCTGGCTTATAAAAAAGGATGAGTCGGAATTTATCGATGATCAGGGAAAAGAGAGTTTGAATTTTCAAATATCCATCACTATCTACGCTGTCATAGCCGCCCTGCTCATGCTGGTGGTTATCGGAATATTTCTTTTGATCGGAATCGGTATTTTATCCATCGTTTTTATCATTTTAGCAGCTGTTAAAGCCAATACCGGAGAAAAATACCGCTACCCGCTTACCATACGATTCATCTCCTGAACAGGAAATCCAACACACCAGGATCTCCATTATAAAGAGTGTCCGTGGGCCTGATTGTTTTTGGATAAGGAGTCGAGGCAGCTGTATAAAAACCATAGGATTCATTATAATAGTAACACTGTGATGGAAGAAAAGAGCGGTTTGATGAAGAACAAGAGCGGCTTCTTTTTTGTGGTGGCCCTGTGGATCCTGGCGGCGTGGCTGCTTTTCCCTCTTCTGGGTATTGGGTCACTTGACCTGGAGCATGCAAAAAAATACATATTCCGTTCTACAGGGGGAACGGCTGTTCTGATCATACTTTTCGGGAAAACCGTTTTCGACCTTTTCTTTTTAAAAGCAGAAGCAGTAAAGCAGTCTGTGTTTAATGTCATTTTCCTGACTCTATATTTGTTTTCCATTGTAGGAGTTCTCGTTTATATTGTAAGCCGTATGATCATGCTCTATGTGAAGACCCATGCCAGCGAATCCTTTCTGTTTTAGTCCGTTCTGTCCTTTTAATTTTTCTTTGGTAAAAAGGGAATATTTGTTTCCCTGATTTGTATATTGTGGTAGAAGGATGAATAGAGAGTGGGGCAAAAAGAACACAAGGAGATAAAAATGTCAGTCACAAAGTTTTTTAAAGTTCTGTCATCAGGAATTTTTGCCTTGGTGCTGTTTTTGTTTGTACTGCTTCAGGCAGATGGGGTGACAGGCATCAAAGGCAGGGTCACGGACACAGAAGGCAGCACCATACCGGGGGTTTTTGTAAAGATCACGCAGCAGCCGGCCGGAAAAGAATACACCGCCACAACGGATATCAAAGGGGCTTTTAGCTTTAAAAACATAGACCCGGGCCTTTATGATCTGACAGCAGAAATAGCCGGATTTACTCCCTTTGAAAAAAAAGATATTTCTGTTTCTGCTAACAAGACAGTGGAAATCAACATCCGGCTCAAGATGACTTCCTTTGTACACATGGATGAAGAAGGCCGCGTACTCGGGGGGGTCGTAGGAGGAGTCCTCTCAGAAAAAGCGCCTGCCGCAAGGTCTAAAGCAGCGCAGTTTCCTGTGAGTGTTTACACTTCCTTTAACACTGAAGAGTATTCACGGATCTATGAGAACCGGTTTTTCGATGCTCTGCACAATCCTCTCTCTACTTTTTCCATTGATGTGGACACGGCTTCTTATGCCAATATCAGGCGTTTTATCCGGACCAACCAGTTCCCTTTTGAAGATGCGGTACGCATTGAAGAGATGATCAATTATTTTGATTATGATTATCCTCTGCCCGGGAAAAAGGAGCCTTTTTCCATCTTTACTGAAATGTCTTTCTGCCCCTGGAACGAAGCTCACAGACTGATCCATATCGGACTTCAAGGGCGCGAACTCACCTCTGAGGAGCAGCCTCCCAGCAATCTGGTGTTTCTGCTGGACGTAAGCGGCTCTATGAGGAGCCCGAACAAGCTCCCGCTTCTTCAGACGGCTTTCAAACTCCTGGCAAAGGAACTGGACGAGAAAGACAAGGTCTCTATTGTGGTTTATGCCGGGGCAGCCGGAGTGGTCTTCCGTTCTGCTTCTGCTTCCAATAAGGCAGAGATCATTGAAGCAGTGGACAGGCTTCGGGCCGGCGGTTCCACAGCCGGAGGAGAAGGCATCAGATTAGCGTACAAGACCGCCATGGAAAATTTCATAAGAAACGGCAACAACAGAGTCATCCTGGCTACGGACGGTGATTTTAACGTGGGAGTGAGCAGCACTTCGGAGCTGGTGAGGATGATCGAAGAATACAGGGAAAAAGGTGTTTTTCTGACCGTGCTCGGTTTTGGAATGGGAAACTACAAAGATAACCGGATGGAGCAGCTTGCGGACAAGGGAAATGGAAATTATTTTTATATCGATAATATCCTGGAAGCCAAAAAAGTATTTATAGATGACTTAACAGGGACTCTGTTCACCATTGCCAAGGATGTGAAAATCCAGGTCGAGTTCAATCCTGCGAAAGTCAAAGCTTACCGGCTTATCGGATATGAGAACAGAATTTTGGACAAGGAGGACTTTGCGGATGATACCAAGGATGCCGGAGAACTCGGCTCCGGCCATTCCGTGACTGCACTTTATGAGGTCATTCCCTACAGCTCGGATGAAGAGGTGGCCCAAATCGGGGATTTGAAGTACCAGGATACGAAAATAAATCCCAAAGCGTTCAAAAGCCCAGAGGTCATGACCGTTAAGTTAAGATACAAAGAGCCGGATGGAGACAAAAGCAAGCTCATAGAGGCTCCGGTTCTGGATAAAAAGCTATCTCTGGAAAAAAGCACAGATAACTTCAAGTTTTCTGCGGCCGTGGCTGAGTTCGGCATGCTGCTCAGAGATTCCGAATTTAAAGGAAGCACCAGTTTTGAAACCATTTTAAAGCTGGCTCAGGAAGGAAAAGGCAAAGACACGCATGGATACCGGGCTGAATTCATCAGACTGGTTGAGATGTGCCAGCTTCTCGAGCGAACCAAGAAACAGTGATGTTATGAATATTTCTCCTTTTTTTGTTGATTAAAGGACGGGCGCGGTTTTACAATTCTCGCTCCTCCCGTTTTTCGGGGAAACTCCCTGTGCTTCGGGGTGGGAAACCGCGCCCGGATATGATTTGTTTTGACAAAGGAGCTATTTTTCCTTCTCGATCTTGTTCCAGTTGGGAGGTGTGATGCCTTGCAGGTGTTGGACGAAGAAGTCATACATCTTCCGTTCCCCGTAGGCTCCGCCCATTCCGTGGCCGCCTCCGGGGATGACCAAAAGGTCAAAGGTCTTGTCCGCTTTGATTAAAGCATCCACGACCTGCATGGTTGAGGAAGGGTCAACATTTGTGTCCAATTCGCCTACGATCAATAAAAGTTTTCCCTGGAGACGGTAAGCATTGTCCACATTAGAAGAAGCCCCATATTCCGGGCCTAGGGGCCATCCCATCCACAGCTCGTTCCACCACATCTTATCCATCCTGTTGTCATGGCATCCGCAGGAAGAAACACCAGCTTTGTAAAATTCAGGATGGAAGAGAAGTCCCCCCAGAGCGTTCTGGCCGCCGGCAGAGCTGCCGTAGATTCCCACACGGCTGATGTCATAGGAAGGATATTTGGCGGCCGCAGCTTTGTGCCAGAGAATTCTGTCCGGGAACCCGGCATCACCGAGGTCTTTCCAGCAGACGTCATGAAAGGCTTTGGACCGGTTGCTGGTACCCATGCCGTCCATCTGGACAACAATGAATCCCATTTCTGCCAGGGGCTGCATGCGGTTGCAGGGACTGAATGTTTTGGGCACAAAAGATCCCTGGGGACCTGCATAGATGTATTCCACAACCGGGTATTTTTTATCGGGATTGAAATCCATGGGCCGGTTGATGATGCCCCAGATATCAGTCTTGTTGTCACGGCCTTTGGCAACGAAAACCTCGGGCGCTCTCCAGCCCGCGCTTATAAGTTCCCGGATGTCTGCCTTCTCGACCTGCATCAGCACTTTTTGATCCGAAGTGCGGCGGAGTTCCATGACAGGCGGAACATCCACACGTGACCAGGTATCAACATAATAAGCCGTGTCCGGGGAGAAGGAAACAGAATGGCTGAAATTGCCTCTGGTAAGGGGCGTAAGCCCCGAACCATCAAAGGCGATCCGAAAAGCGTGTGTAAAATAGGGGTCCTGCCCTTCATTCATTCCGCTTGCCTGGAAATAGATCTGGCGGGCCTCCTCATCGACTTTGTGCACTCTTCTTACGACCCATTCGCCTTTGGTGATCTGGTTTTTCACAGTGCCGGTTTCTCCGTCATAGAGATAGAGGTGATTCCATCCGTCCCTCTCTGACATCCAGATGACCTCTTTCCCGTCGTCAATGTCATGGCGGAAATTTTTCCCTGAATAGTCAAAAAATGTTTTGGCCTCTTCACTGATAACAGCGCGTGCTTTTCCTGTGGCCCCGTCGATCTCTATGACCCTGTATACCTGATGGCCCCGCTGATTGTACTCAAAAGTAAAGGCTCGGCTGTCTTCCCGCCAGACCGGATCCGAAATACTGTAGGGATTGGGAAAGAGAGCGTTGTCTATAGGGATCTGTTTTTTTCCGTCAACAAGAAAAAGCACCGGCTGTTCCACATCGAGTGCGTCTCCCGGTTTTGCGTATTCCATGGTGTGGTGTTTTGGCTGGAGCTGGCCGTCTGGGGAAGATTCGATGTAGTGTATGACACGGTGATAGCCTCGCCGGAGACGGTAAGCCGCGATTTTTTTGGAATCAGGAGACCAGGCAATTGAGCCGTAGGTATAATAGTTGCCTTCTGAGCCGTCAAAGCTCAGAGCGGATTCCTCTTTATTATCCTTTGTGCGGATATAAACATTGTAGTTTTTTATAAATGCTTCCATTGTGCCGTCTGGAGATACCTTGGCCTCTTCAGAAGCAGCCCGGGGGGCCGGGCCTCTCTCCCACATGGTAAAGTCCCTTGGACGCCAGCGGCGCTGGGCCGGCCCAGCTTTTTTGACCTCATAAGTAGTCAGGTCGCATGTGTATTTCCATTCCCCGATTTCAAATTCCAAAGACTTTTCCTCTTCTATGAAGGTAATGAACCGGAAGGGCAGTTTCAGGGGTTCGACTTCTTCCTCAAGAAGCTTGGACAAAGAAGCAGCCAGTTTTTCATGGTCAAAGGCCTGCTCTTTTTTAAGAGCTTTGGCGTCAACCAGATAAAAGGCGGATCCTCCCTTTACCGATTTCCGGTACCAGAAGCGGTTTGTTTTGTCAATCCAAAAAGGACGTTCAGGCATGTTCAGGACCAGACTCGAAAGCTTCTCCCGAAGTCCGAAAGCCCGTTCATAATCGGCCTGTGTCCCCTGGGCAGAAAGAAAACAGGGCCCAAACACAAAAAAAAGAATAAAAAAACAAACAGCACAAACACTCCGACGGTTCATTGTTCCTCCTCTTCTTATTTCATGAAAAAATACCTATTGAATACACCATATTTATTTTTATTAATCCGGATTTGTTATCATCGCACTATGACCTGCTGATTGCAAGATTTTGTCTAATGTTGAGATGGCCTTGCCTTTGACATTTCTCTATTATTAGGTTACATTAAAACCTGAAAATGATGATAAGCAGAAAAAGAAGAATTTTCAATCTGGCTTTTCTCTTTATTTTTCTTTGTTTGACCCTTTTCATAAACTTTTTTCATACAGAAGAGGTCATCACTGATACGGATAACTGTCCTGCATGTCAGTTTCAGAACTCATCTATTACCACGAGCCAGATCAATTTTTTCTTCCTGCCGCCTCCCCGGATCATGGGAAATCTGGAGGTGTTTTATTTAGTTGATTGTCATTCCGTTTTTTTTATCGAACCTTCCTCCCGTTCTCCCCCTGAAATTTAATTTCCTCACCTTAAAAGATATTTCTTATGCGATGTCTTCTGAGATATCTTTGTTCAATGGCTGAACTGAAAAACCATAAGAGAATTTCAAGAGGAGACAAACAATGAGAAAAAACTTAAAGATTCCTTTACTGATTATCCTCATATTGGCGTATTCGTTAGGGCTTACTGCCCAGGAAATAATATTAAATCCTTCCAGGGATCAATCCGGAGAAGCAGGCCTTTTGCGTTTATCCGGTCAAGTAGTGTCTTATGAAGGAGAGCCTGTTGGAAAGGCTGTTGTTCTTATTCCGGAAATCCAAAAAACAACGGAAACCGATAAAAACGGAGAATTCGAAATTTACGCTGTGCCTCCGGGAAGATACCATGTTGAAGTCTATGCCGAAGGCTATGTGGATTATCATTCGGATTTTTTTGATTTGAAACAAAGCATGACAGCCGCTATAAATCTGATTAAAAAGCTCTCAGAGGAAATAGTGGTCACTGCCACTCAAACACCAAAACTCTATGCCGAGGTTCCGGTTAAAACGGAAATCATTACAGCAAGAGAGATCGAACAAAAGGGGGCGTCCCAGCTCGCTGAGTCTCTTTCCCTGATCACAGGCCTTAGAGTTGAGAACAACTGTCAGAACTGCAACTTCACCCAGGTCCGCATCAATGGCATGGAAGGGAAGTACTCCCAAATCCTGATCGACAGTTCCCCTGTTTTCAGCTCCATGATAGGTGTTTACGGGCTTGAACAGATCCCCACGGAAATGCTCAACAGGATTGAAGTCGTCAAAGGGGGCGGCTCAGCCCTTTACGGGGGGAATGCTGTAGCTGGAGTTATCAACGTTTTGACCCAAGAACCAAAGGGAAACAGCACGACCATAAAACTGCACCAGCAGTCGAATAAAGGGGAACCTTATACAAATATGGGTTTTCGAAGCGGCCTTGTGACCAAAGACGGAAACACAAAGGCATTCCTTTTTGCCAATTATAAAGGGAGGCAGCCCGTGGATTTAAATGGAGACGGCTTTTCTGAAATCGGCCGTTTAAAGAGCACTAATTTTGGACTGAATCTTTACAATTCTTTTTCTGGTATAAGAGGGAGACTCAAGTTAGGCTTTTACAGAATAGCTGAGGACAGACGGGGCGGAGACCTTTTTGACCTCCCCCCTCATGAAGCCAATATAGCCGAATGGATCAATTCTGACCTTTTGGGTTTTTCTTCGGATTGGAATCATTATCTGAGCGATAAGCTGTATTACAGTGTTTCTTTCTCTCATGTTCATGCGCAAAGAGATACCTACTATGGAGCCGAAAAAGACCTGAATGCTTACGGGTCGACAGAAAATCCGGTTACGTATCTTAACACCCAGTTGAATTACCATATGGGCTCGCACCTTCTGTCCACTGGATTTCAATTCAAAGGTGAGATAATCAGGGATCAGGCTGTTGCCTACGGCAGGGAGATCGATGATAATTACAATGAGTTTGGTTTGTTTGCTCAGGATGATGTCAAGCTCAACAAGACCTTCTCCCTTCTTGCCGGATTGAGGTTAAGCAAGCATTCGCTGATCGATAAGCTGATATTTAATCCCAGGATGAGCGTTCTTATAAATTTTCTAAAAGACATGAGCTGGAGGACGACATTCTCATCAGGATACAGAGCGCCTCAGGTCTTTGATGAAGACCTTCACATCACCCAGGTAGGTGGAGAGGGAATGGTCATCGAGAATTCTCCGGAATTAAAGGAAGAGAAATCCTACAGCGTGAGCACGGGTTTTGACTACGGCAAAGAACTGGGAAGAAACCGGTTTCAATTCAGTGTTGAGGGTTTTTATACCTTGCTCACGGATGCTTTTGTGCTGGATGAAAAGGAATATGACCCCAGGGAAAAAGCCATGGTTTTTGAGAGAGTAAATGGCTCCGATGCAAAGGTTTACGGTATATCAGCTGACATCGGATACAGACTTGGCAGTTATTTGTTCCTGAAAGCAGGATTGACACTGCAGCGAAGCCGGCTTGACGAACCTGAACCGGATTTTGGTTCGAGGGGTCTTTTCAGGACTCCCGATTCCTACGGATATGCGAGCCTGGGCTATCAAAATTCAAGAATTGTTGATGTGAATCTGTCTCTGGAGTACACCGGAAAGATGAGGATTCCCCATTATGCCGGATATATAGAGGAAGACAGGCTGGAAACAGGCCAGACCTTCTGGGTGCTCAATGCAAAACTAAAAAAGCCGTTCCATTTCGGCCAGAAAAGCAAAATCAACGTTTTTCTGGGCATGTACAATCTTTTCGACTCTTTCCAGAAGGACCTGGACAAAGGAGTGTATAGAGATGCCGGCTATGTCTACGGACCGAGCCGCCCCAGGTCAGTTTATACGGGATTTGAATTTTCTTTTTAAAATAGAAGCAGAGATAACAAAGGGCCTGTTTACGGAAAAGGCCCCTTTACTGCCATTTGAAACAATGTGTCTTTTATGATAAAGATGGGAAAGAGTTTGTATCGAGCAGAGCCGGACACTCCTTTTTAAGAAATGGGATTTAAGAGAAGCGTTCTCATAGGTATGATAGCATTGGTCTGCCTTCCGGCTTATCACGGAAGTGCGAGAAGCGACCTGCAGAACAAAGTGTCAGCAAGAGAAATGTTTAACACCTATTTTACACAAAAAGGTTTTGTTACGGGAAAGATAGGGATTCCTGAACTGAAAACGGAAGTCGTACTCAAAGAAAACCGATTTTTTAGAAAAGAAGAAAACGTGGAAGACGTATGCGAAAGGATCACAGAGATAAGAGAAGAGTTCGGGCTGCCCAATCCTGACTCGGAATGTGTGCTGGGATACGGATGGTGCGGTTTTTTACATGCAGATTATGGCGAGGAAAAAGCGTATGGATACATAGTTCTGATAAAAAAGGGCCTGAATGATGTGAGCCGAGTGTATACCGTCGGCCATGAATGCGGTCATTTCCTCTGGTATATCAGCCAGCAGGAGATGATCTATCAAAAATTCAAAAAGCCGGACCTGGTGAGAGCTCAAATCTCTTCCAATTGTGATTTTGCTGTTTTATGCGGATGGGCTGCCGTGGAAATCGCCGGGTATAATCTCAGCGACTGCATCATCATTGATATCGAGAATCCGGAAAAACAGGAGAGAGCCGACTATTTAAAAAAACTGGTCAAGGAACATCTGTCCTCTCTTTCCACTCATTAAGGCGTTTGCCCTTTTTGATTTCAAAAACAGCGATTCTGGCATTTTTATATCATTAAGTGCTATCCCATTGGATGCAAAATACGATACACAAGACCCCAGATAAATATAATAGCAAAGAGGATAAAACCGGCTGTTATCACCCAGAAAAAGACAATGATAAATCGGGTTGTTGTGTCCTTTTTGGTTTTTAATTTTTTTATATCATTCGGCAGTCGTGCGAATATCTCTTTACTCCAGAGTATTCCGATAATAATTATGGCGACAGCAATAAGATGGTTAAATGAAATAAACATTGTGTTGGATCCGGTTTGCCATGTCCGATGTATATCATACTCACTTCAAGAAGAAAAGCCAAAGCTGTTGCTCTCAGACTTTTTCATGATCAGGCCCTTAATGGTGCTGAGGAAAATTATTCATTTCAGGCTTTCTTGATCCTGTGACTCCTCCGCGCTGGGGAGAGGAAGTGAATAAAAATCTTCCAAACAGCCTGCACATTGTGGCTCCAGGGGTACATGGAGTCGGCGGTGAGTGTTTGAGGCGCATTGAAAGGCAGTTTCTGGAGTCAGGCTCTGTCGAGGGACTGGATACATCGTGCGTTGACGCTCTTGAGGCAGGAAAATTTAAAGTAGGCATGGATGAGAAAGGAAACCGATACTGTACGTAAACGAACACCAAATGTTTCAGAAATGCACATAAAGCCTTCCTCTGTTTCTCCTTCTCCTCTAAAGAATCCCGCTTTCCTGTGATGGCATGTTTCTTGCATCTTTGTGCATGATATGAAATTTCCTTAATAACAGTCCCTGGAGGAATCAATGCTTAAAAATTATCTAAAAGTTGCCTTGCGGAATATTTTAAGGACAAAGACTTTTTCTCTGATCAATATAACGGGCCTGGCTATCGGCATGGCAGGGACACTGATGATCCTGATGTATGTAGCCAATGAACTGAGCTATGAAAATTTCCACAAGAAACACAAACAGATTTACCGAATATCTGTAGAATTTGGAGAAAAGGGAAAGGCCATGGACTTTGCCGGCGCAATGCCTGCGCTGGGCCCTGCTCTTGTTGAAGAGG